>NZ_JBEZJL010000032.1:0-113338 GCF_040651755.1 Actinomadura sp. NPDC048394
CGAAGTCCATCGCGAAGCGACGCCGAAGGCGCCCTTGACTTTGGAGGGGCGGCCCCGTACGCAAGCGCCACCCCACCACCCGAACACCCCTCTTGTGATGCACCCGAACACCTTGGAGGCCCTCCACACGCCGTGCCGCAGCCGCTTCGCCGCCTCCCAGGCCGCTTCCCCGGGCTACCTCCCCGGGCCTCGCATCGCCGTCTCGCATGGCTGCCTGGCCTTTCCGTCTTGCTTTCCTGCTCTCGGTCGCGTTGGTCTCTGTTCCGGCGTACTGGTGCCTCTTGGCGCGGTCTGGAGAGCGACGTAGTGGCGATGACCAAAGGTGATCTCTGTGAGGTAGGTCCGCTGCCAGGATGGTGGGATGCCGGTTTTGAGTGCACGGGACGGTACGCGCCTCGCCTACCGCGTGGTCGGTCGCCAGGACGACGGCGCGAGCGGCGAGCCGTTGTTGTGCGTTCCGGGTGGGCCGATGCGGGCTTCCTCCTATCTCGGGGATCTCGGCGGGCTGTCGGGAAGACGCCGGCTCGTCATGCTTGATCTGCGTGGTACCGGCGAATCGGGGAGACCCGTCGATCCGGCGACGTATCGGTGTGATCGCCAGGTCGATGACGTGGAGGCTCTGCGGGAGCATCTGGGCTTGGAGCGGGTCGATCTGCTTGCGCATTCGGCGGGTGGTGACCTGGCGATCCTGTATGCGGTGCGCCATCCGGAGCGGGTGCGGTCGTTGATCCTGGTCGCGGGGCGGGCGCGTGCGTTGGGGGTCGACTTCACGGTGGAGCATCGCCGGGAGGCGATGGAGCTGCGGAAGGGCGAGCCGTGGTTCGAGCCGGGGCGTGCCGCGTTCGAGGCGGTGTTGGCGGGCAGCGCGTCCGAGGCCGATTGGGAGGCGGTGGTGCCGTTCTTCTATGGGCGTTGGGACGCGGCGGCGCTGGCGCATGCGAAAAGCGAGCTCGCGGAGACGAACGAGCGGGCGGCGGAGTTGTACGCGTCCCCGGAGGCGTTCGAGCCGGCGGTGGCGCGGCGGGCCGTTGCGGGGCTGGATGCGCGGGTTCTCGTCCTGGCCGGGGAGCTCGACGGTGGGCCGTTGCCCCGGGTCGCCGTCGATATCGCGGCGGCGTTCCCGGCGGGGACGGCGGTCGTGCAGCCGGGAGCGGGGCATTTTCCGTGGTTGGACGATCCCCGGTGGTTCGTCGAGGCCGTGGCGGGGTTCCTGGACCGGGCGGGCGGGGATTGACCTGGAGTGTGCTCCAGGTGGGATCCTGGAGCGCGTGAGCTCCTATTCCCCGGCCGAGACCGCCGAGCGAAGCGGTTTCAGCATCGACACGTTGCGTTACTACGAGAAGATCGGGCTGCTCGAAGGGATCGCGCGGAACGCGTCCGGGCGGCGCGTTTTCAGTGACGGCGACCTGCAGTGGCTCGGGATGCTGCGGTGCCTGCGCGAGACGGGGATGCCGATCGCGGAGATGCTGCGGTACTCCGAGCTCGCGCGCGGCGGCGCCGAGACCGTGCGGGAGCGGCTGGAGCTGCTGCAGGAGCACGACCGCCGCGTGGAGGAGCAGATCGCCCGGCTGCGCGAGCAGCAGGAGCACATCAAGTTCAAGATCGGCTTCTATGCGGGCGCGGTCTGCGAGGGCTCTCCGGCCTGAGCGAGCAGGCGGGCGGCGCGGGCCCAGGTCTCGGCGGGGTCGAAGCGGTCCGCGGTCCAGGTGTGGGCGCGGATGGCGCCGCGGTTCCGGAAGCGGCGCATGATGGCGACGTGCGGCGGCCAGGCGACGAAGCGGTGCAGGTCCTCGCGGGTCTCCCAGATGGAGACGGAGCCGCTGCGCAGCCGCAGCGGCTTCGTCCACAGCCAGAGGCCGACGGCGCCTTCGAGGCCGGGCCAGGCCCGGCGCAGGTCCAGGCCGGCCCGGTAGACCTTCGGGAGGTCGGACGGGTGGGCGCAGGTGAAGTCGGTGACGCTCACCAGCACCGGTCCGTTGCCCGCGGCGGGGCCGGGCCGCCAGCTCCTCAGCGGTTCCATGAGGCGGAGCGTCCGAGGAGGGCGAGGAGGCGGTCCTGCGGGGACGCGTCGTCCGCGGACGGGACGACGGGCGCGAAGGACGTCCCCGGCCCCCGGTCGTCGGCGCCGGTGGGGACGATCGCGGCGACCTTGAGGGACGCGGCGACCAGCTCGTCGCCGGGCTCCCAGGGGGCGCCGATCGTCTCGGCGACGTCCCAGGCGTGGACGACGAGGTCGACGAAGTGGAAGCCGATCGCGAGCGCGGCGGGGAACGGGCCGCCGTCGCGGATCTCGGGGAGGACGAGCCCGGCGTCGAGGGGCGTCGCGGCGAACGCCTCGGTGACGAGGTCGAGGGAGGCCGCGGCGGCGGCGTAGGGGTCGTCGCCGAGGTCGCCGCCGTGCCAGTTCGCCAGGGGGGCGCCGTCGCCGCGGGTGGCGGCCGCGAAGCCCTGGTCCTGGCTGACCTGGTGGCGGAGGAGGCCGTGCAGGGTCCAGTCGGGGCACGGCGTCGGCAGGGTGAGCGCGTCCGGTTTCACCTGGGCGACGGCCGCGAGGTAGAGGTCGGCGGCCTTGCGGTCCAGGGGCCGGAAGTCGGTGGTGAGCAGTTCGGTCAGCAGGTCCATGCGGCCACCGTAGGAACGGCGAGTGGCTCAGGTACAGGGCCAAAAACGTGGAAAACGACTGAGCCGGTCTAGGGTCGGACGCGTGGACCTGCATGTGAGCCTCGTCGGGCGCAAGGATCTGGCGGGCCAGATCTACCGGCAGCTGCGCGCGGCGATCCTGGACGGGCGGCTGCGCGCGGGGGAGGCGGCGCCGCCGACGCGGGAGCTGGCGCGGCGGCTGGCGATCTCGCGGAACACGGTGGCGGTGGCCTACGACCGGCTCGCGGCGGAGGGGTTCCTGGAGAGCCGGGTGGGGGCGGGGACGTTCGTAAGGGACGCCGGCTTCCAGGAGCGGGAGCGTCCGGTGGCGTCGCCGCTGCGGCCGCGCGGGGTCTGGGACGAGGTGCGGGTCTGGCCGGCGCGGATGCCCGGGATCACCTGGGACTTCCGGGCGGGCCTGCCGGACGTCCGGCTGTTCCCGTACGAGTCGTGGCGGCGGATCATGGCGGGGCGGCTGCGCCCGTCCGCGCTCGGCGACCCGGCGGCGGCCGGGGACCCGGCGGGGCTGGAGGAGTTGCGGGAGGCGATCGCCCGGCACGTGGGGGTCTCGCGGTCGGTGCGGGCCGCCGCCGCGGACGTGGTGGTGACGTCGGGCATCCAGCAGGCGCTCGACCTGGTCGTCCGGGTGCTGCTGGAGCCGGGGGACGTGGTGGCGGTCGAGGATCCCGGATACCCGCCGGTCCGGATGCTGCTGCAGGCGGCGGGCCTGCGGGTGCGGGGCGTGCCGGTGGACGCGGAGGGCCTGCGGGTGGACGCGCTGCCGGACGAGGCGCGGGCCGTCTACGTGACGCCGTCGCACCAGTTCCCGCTGGGGATGCCGATGTCGCTGCCGCGCCGCCGCGCGCTGCTGGAGTGGGCACGGCGCCGGGACGTGGTGATCGTCGAGGACGACTACGACACCGAGTACCGGTACGGGGGACGGCCGATCGAGCCGCTGCAGAGCCTGGACGACGGCGGCCGCGTGCTGTACATGGGCACCTTCTCCAAGATCATGCGTCCGGTGGTGCGACTGGGGTTCCTCGTCGCGCCGCCGTCGCTGCACCGCGCGTTCCGGCTGGCGCGGTACGTCTCGTCCTGGCACGCGGACCTGCCGGCGCAGGCGGCGCTGGCCCGGTTCATCGACGAGGGCCTGCTCGCGCGGCATATCCGCAGGTCACGGCGCGAGTACCAGGCCCGGCACGAGCGGGTCGCGGGGCTGCTCGGCACGCTGTTCGCGGACCGGCTGGAGGTGGTGCCGTCGGCGGCGGGCCTGCATCTGAGCGCGGCGCTGCCGGACGGGACGGACGACGCGGCCATCGTCCGTGAGGCGCTGGCGGAGGGGATCGGGCTGTTCGCGCTGTCGGAGTTCGCCGTCGACGGGCCGGCGGCGCCGGGGCTGGTGTTCGGCTACGGCGCCGTCACGCTGCCGGAGATCGCCGAGGGCCTGCGCCGGCTGCGGCGCATCCTCGGCTAGGCGGAGCGTACTGGGGAAGCTGTGACCCGCTTCACCCCAATAGCCCACTAAATCCGTATGGAAAACCGATTTAGAGGCTGTTAGCCTCCTCTCTCACCAGCGGAGATTTTGTCCGGAGTCTCGACAGAACGGGGAACGGCATGGCGTCCGGTGCGGAGCCCGGGGTCCTCGGGCTGGTCCGGCGCGGGCACGAGGAGCGGATCCTCGCGCTGCTGCGCGCCCGGGGCCCGCTGAGCCGGGCCGAGATCGCCCGGCTGTCGGGGCTGTCCCGGTCGACGCTGTCGGACATCGTCGGCGCGCTCCAGGAGCGCGGCGCCGTGGTCACCACCACGGCGGCGGCCACCGGGCGGCGCGCCCCGGGGCGCCCGGCCGAGCTCATCACGCTGAACCCCGCCGCCGGCCGGACGCTCGGGATGGACTTCGGGCACCGCCGCGTGCACGTGGCCGTCGCGGACGCCGCGCAGCAGGTGGCCGCCACCGGGACGCGCTCGTACGCCCGGTCGACTCCCTGGGCGCGTCGGGTCCGGATCGCCTGTGCCCTGGTCGAGTCGTTCCGGGTCGACCTCGGGCCCCTGACGGGCGTCGGCGTCGGAGTGACCGGGCCCGTGCCGCGGGACCGCGACGGGCGTCCGGGCGGCGCGGCGCGCGAGGTCGCGGAGGCGGTCGGCGAGCACTTCGGGGTGCCGGTCGCCGCCGACAACAACACCCGGCTGGCGGCGCTGGCGGAGGCCGTGCGGGGTGCCGGGGCGGGCTCGTCCGACCTGGTCTACGTGCGGCTCTCGGACGGCGTCGGCGGCGGCATCGTGGCGGACGGCCGGCTGCTGCGCGGTGCCGACGGCACGGCCGGGGAGATCGGGCACGTGCCGGTGGACCCGGAGGGGGCCCCGTGCGGCTGCGGCGGCCGCGGCTGCCTGGAGACCTACGCGTCGATCCCCGCCGTCCTGGACGCGAGCGGCAGCGACGACCTGCCCGGCGCGCTCGCCGCGCTGGAGGCGGGGGACGCCGCGGCGCGGGCGGCGTTCGAGCGGGCCGGGCGGGCGCTCGGCCTCGTCCTCGCCGGGGTCTGCAACACCGTGGCCCCCGAGCGGGTCGTGGTGGGCGGCGAACTGGCGGCCGCCGGCGGAGCGCTGCTCGGCCCGGCGGAGGAGGCGCTGCGGCGGCACGCCCTGCCGATGGTCCGCGGCGACCTGCGGCTGAGCCCGGCGGCACTCGGCCCCGGGGCGGGCGCGCTCGGCGCGATCGCCCTGGTGGCCCATGACTCCCCGCTCCTGGCGGGCTATCCGTTTCTGATGGCAGGAGGGACCCCCGTATGAGTTTCGACCCCGAGGCGGGCGTCACGGTGTTCGAGCCCGAGCGGGCCGAGCCCGGCTACTGGGTGGGCTGTCCCGGCGTCCTGCGCGACGAGGGCCGCCACCTGCTGACGTACCGGCGCCGGCGGCCGCGCGGCGCCGCGGGCACGGAGCGCGGTTGGCGCTGCGCGATCGCGGTGAGCGACGACGGGCTGGCCTTCGAGGACGTCTGGTCCGTGGAGAAGGGCGAGCTGGGCACGCCCTCGATGGAGCGCTTCAGCCTGTACCGGCGGCTCGACGGCGCGTACCAGCTGTACCTGAGCTATGTGGACCCGGCCGACGGCCGGTGGCGGATCGACGTGGCCGAGGCGGCGGCGCCCGACGGGTTCGACGTGGCGGCGCGGCGCCCGGTGTTCACCGCGGCGGCCACCGGCACGGAGGGCGTCAAGGACCCGCGGGTCGTGCGCACTGCGGACGGGCGCCTGGTGATGCTGGTCAGCGCCGCGCGGGCCGCGCTCTCCGACGAGGACCGCGAGTGCGCCCACGCCACCGCCGACATCCACAACACGGGCCTGTCGGACTCGGTGTCGGCGCTCGCCGAGAGCGCCGACGACGGGACGACGTGGAAGTGGCGCGGGACCGTCTTCGCGCCGGGGACCGGCTGGGACCGCTGGGCGGCCCGCCTCAACAGCGTCGTGGAGACCGGCGGCGGCTACCTCGGCTTCTACGACGGCGAGGCCGACCACACCCGCAACTACGAGGAGAAGACCGGGCTGGCCTGGTCGAAGGACCTCCTCGACTGGACGCGGCTGACGCCGGACGGGCCGGCGGTCGCGTCCGCGTCCGGCACGGGGTCGGTGCGGTACGTGGACGCGGTCCCGCAGGACGGCGGGCGGGTGCGCCTCTACTACGAGATGACCCGGGCGGACGGTGCCCACGAGCTGCGCACCCTGGAGCTCTCGTCCGAGGAGGTGGGCCGATGGGCACCGTGACCGCGCCGGCGCCGCGGCCGGTGCGGGAGGCCCGGCGCCGGAGGGAGCCGTCCCGCATGCGCGGCCTCGGCCTCAACCTCATCGCGCTGCTGCTCGGCATCGGGTTCTGGGCGCTCCTCGCCGGCCTCGGCGTCGAGGGCCTGCCGGGCCCGGTCCGGGTGGCGCACCGCGCGGGCGAGCTGATCGGCGACGGGACGCTGGAGGGCGACGCGCTGGCCAGCCTGCGCCGGGTGCTCCTGGGGTTCGCGCTGGGGACGGCCCTGGCGGTCCCGGCCGGCTTCCTGATGGGCTGGTACGGCGTCGCGCGCGGGCTGCTGGAGCCGTGGGTGCAGTTCTTCCGGACGATCCCGCCGCTGGCGATCATCCCGCTGGCCATCGTCGTGCTCGGCATCGGCGAGACGCCGAAGATCCTGGTGATCGCGCTGGGCGCCTTCCTGTCGTGCGTGATCTCTACTTTTCAGGGCGTGATAGGGGTGGATCCCACGCTGGTCAACGCGGCACGGGTGCTCGGCGCCGGGGACCGGGTCATCTTCACCCGCGTCGTCGTCCCGGCCTCGACGCCGTTCATCGTCGTCGGGATGCGGATCGGGCTCGGCTCGGCGTGGGCCACCCTGGTGGCGGCCGAGCTGATCGCCGCGCAGCAGGGGCTCGGCTTCCGGATGCAGCAGGCCCAGGTCTACTACGACCTCCCCACGATCTTCGTCGGGCTGATCACGATCGGCGTGCTCGGCCTGCTCATGGACCGGCTGCTGCTGCTCGCGGAGCGGCGGCTCGGCGGCTGGCAGGACCGCCGGTGAACGGGACGCGCCCGGACGGCGCCCGAACGGGGAAGGCGGCCCCGCCGGACGCCGCCAAGATCGAGTTCCGCGGGGTGGGGAAGGTCTACCCGGCCGCCGGCGGCGGGACCGCCGTCACCGCGCTCGGCCGGGTGGACCTCGGCATCGCCGACGAGGAGTTCGTCACCGTCGTCGGGCCGTCCGGCTGCGGCAAGAGCACGCTGCTCGGCGTCGCCGCCGGGCTCGTCCCGCCGACCTCCGGCGAGGTCCTGGTCGACGGCCGCCCGGTCACCGGACCGGGCCCGGAACGCGGCGTGATCTTCCAGCAGTACGCGCTGTTCCCCTGGCTGACCGTGCGGGGGAACGTCGAGTTCGGGCTGAAGGTCGCCGGGGTGCCACGGCGGGAGCGCCGGGCGCGGGCCGAGCACTTCATCGACCTCGTCGGGCTCGGCGACTTCGCCGACGCCCATCCGCGGACGCTGTCGGGCGGGATGCGGCAGCGCTGCGCGCTCGCCCGCGCCTACGCCGCCGAGCCGCGGATCCTGCTGATGGACGAGCCGTTCGGCGCCCTCGACGCGCTGACCCGCGTCCGCATGCAGGACCGGCTCCTCGACATCTGGGGCCGGGAGCGCCGCACGGTCCTGTTCATCACCCACGACGTGGACGAGGCCGCCTACCTCGGCGGCCGGGTCGTCGTCATGGCCTCGCCGGGCCGCGTCCAGGAGGTCGTGGACGTCGGCCTGCCGCGCCCCCGCACCGAGGAGGTGCGGCTGTCCCCGGAGTTCGCGGAGATCCGCAACCGCATCTGGCATGCGGTCTACCACCAGGAAGGGAACACCACGTGAGGATGCGCACCGCGCTGGCGGGACTCGCCGCGGCCGTGCTGGCCCTGTCGTCGGCCGGTTGCGGCGGCGACGCGAAGGCCGGGTCCGGCGGGTCGGGGGAGAAGGTCCGGTTCGGCTACATCGCCGACTTCAACGGCTCCAGCCTGCTCGCGATCGCCGCGAAGCAGGGGCTGTGGAAGAAGCAGGGCCTCAAGCCCGAGACGAAGGTGTTCACCAACGGCCCGCTGCAGATCCAGGCGCTCGGCGCCGGGGACCTGGACGCCGGCTACATCGGCCCGGGGGCGTTCTGGCTGCCCGCGTCCGGCAAGGCGAAGATCATCGCGATCAACGGGCTGGGGTTCGCCGACCACGTGATCGCCCAGCCGGGCCGCGGGATCCGCACGGTCGCCGACCTGAAGGGCAAGAAGGTCGGGGTGCCGGAGGGCACGTCCGGCGACATGATCCTGTCGCTCGCGCTGAAGCGGGCCGGGCTGACCGCCAAGGACGTGAAGAAGGTCGCGATGGACCCGACGACGATCGTGTCCGCGTTCGCCTCCGGCCAGATCGACGCGGCCGGCATCTGGTACCCCCTGATCGACACGATCAAGCAGCGCAAGCCGGACCTGGTCGACCTCGCCGGCGACCGCGACTTCTACCCGGCGATGAGCTTCCCCAACGCGTTCGTCAGCGCCTCCGACCTGCCGAGCCGCAAGCCCGAGCTCGTCACCAAGCTCGACCGGGTGCTCCAGGAGGCCGCCGACTACCGCGCCGCGCACCTGGACGAGACGGTCAAGCTGACCGCCGCGTTCATGAAGCTGCCGGTCGACAAGGTCAAGGCGGACGCCGCGAACGGCGAGTACCCGTCGACCGCCGACCTCGTCGCGAAGACGCAGGACGGGACCGTCGCCAAGTGGCTGGACGGGCTGTCCGCGCTGTTCGCCGAGTCCGGGAAGCTGAAGTCCGTGCCGAAGGCCGACACCTACTACGCGGGCGACCTGTACGCGAAGGCGGCCGGCAAGTGACCGGAGCGGACGCGCCCCGCAACATCCTGTTCCTGATGACCGACCAGCACCGGGTCGACACGCTCGGCTGCTACGCGGCGGACGGCTCGGTGAGCACCCCGCACCTGGACGCCCTGGCGGCCGCGGGAACGCGCTTCGACCGGTCCTACACGCCGACCGCGATCTGCGCGCCCGCCCGGGCCAGCCTGCTCACCGGGTACGCGCCGTTCCGGCACCGGCTGCTCGCCAACCGGGAGCGCAACGTCGGCTACCTGGACGAGCTGGCCGACGGCCAGTTCACCTTCGCCGAACCGCTCGCCAAGGCCGGATACAACCTCGGCCTCATCGGCAAATGGCACGTCGGCGCCGAGCGGAGCGCGGGCCACTACGGCTTCGACGGCCCGCACCTGCCCGGCTGGCACAACCCGGTGGACCACCCCGACTACCTCGCCTACCTGGAGGAACGCGGGCTCCCCCCGTTCGCGATCACGAACCCGATCCGGGGGACGCTGCCGAACCGCAGGCCGGGCAACCTGCTCGCGGCGCGGCTGAGCCAGCCGCTGGAGGCGACGTTCGAGCACTACCTCGCCACCCGCGCGATCGAGCACCTGGAGCGGTACGCCGAGGACTACAGGACGGGCCGCCGCCCGTTCTTCCTCGCGACCCACTTCTTCGGACCGCACCTGCCGTACCTGCTCCCGGACGAGTACTACGACCGCTACGACCCGGCGGACGTCGAGCTGCCCGCGTCGGTGGCCGAGACGTTCGAGGGCAAGCCCGCCGTGCAGCGCAGGTACAGCGAGCTGTGGACCTACGACACGCTGCCGGAGGAGGTGTCCCGCGAGCTGATCGCGGTCTACCGGGGCTACGTCGCGATGATCGACCACGAGATCGGCCGCATCCTGGCCGCCCTCGCGGACCTCGGTCTCGACGGCTCGACGGCCGTCCTGTTCACCGCCGACCACGGCGAGTTCACCGGGGCGCACCGGCTGCACGACAAGGGCCCGGCCATGTACGAGGACATCTACCGCACGCCCGGCATCGTCCGGGTCCCGGGCGCGCCGGAGGGGCGCGTCAGCGAAGAGTTCGTCGGGCTCATGGACCTGACCGCCACCATCCTCGACCTCGCCGGGCAGGACACGGCCCCGGCGGTCGACGGGCGCAGCGTTCTGCCGCTGGTCGAGGGACGCGACGTCCCGTGGCGGCGGGAGTGCGTCGCCGAGTTCCACGGCCACCACTTCCCCTACCCGCAGCGGATGATCCACGACGGCCGGTACAAGCTCGTGGTCAACCCGGAGTCCCGCGACGAGCTGTACGACCTGGACGCCGACCCGCACGAGCTGCTCAACCGCATCGACCACCCCGAGCTCGCGGACGTCCGGCGGCGCCTCACGCGCCGGCTGTACGAGCTGCTGGTGGAGCGCGGTGACAACTTCCACCACTGGATGAGCGTGATGTCCGACACCGGGCCGCTCGACCACGACCCGACGCTCTCGGCGTTCGAACGCGGCGCCGGCGTGTACGGAAAGGAGACCTGAGGACCGCGGTCCGGCCCGGCGGGGGACGGGCGTCAGCGCTGGACGGGCGTGATGCGGCGGCCGTCCGCGCCGAACAGCAGCATCCGGTCGAGGTTCACCGTCAGCGCGACGTGGTCGCCGCGGTTCGGGCGCTGCCCCGGGTTCGCGCGGAAGATCAGGTCGGAGCGGCGGTGGTGCCCGGCGTGCTCCTCGGCCTGCCCGGGCCCGCCGGAGGACGGCCGGCCGAGCATCTCCCGCAGCCGGTCGCGCAGGCCCGGCTGCCGGACCTCGGGCACCGCCGCGGGGACCGGCCGCCCGAACTCGCTCGCGTCCACGGTCGGGATGCCGGCCTGCGCGTACGCGAGCCACTCGTGGCCGTGGAACTCCAGCGAATGGACCTGCCCGGACAGCACCGTCCCCTGCCGGGCGGGCGAGCCCGGCGCGATCGGGACCAGCGTGTCCGGCCGGATCCCGGCGATCACCATCTGCCCGTGATGGCTGATCAGCGACGACGCGCGCGGGTCGTCCCACGGGATCGTCAGCCGCTGCGGCCCGAGGTCGAGCAGCAGCCCCTCGCCCTCGACGGCCCACAGCGTCGCCTGCAGCAGGTTGATCGGCGGCGAGCTGAGGAACGCCGCGACGAACACCGTCGCCGGGTCCTCGTAGATCTGCTCGGGCGTGCCGACGTCCTCCAGGACGCCGTCGCGCAGCACCGCCATCCGGTCGGCCATCGTCATGGCCTCGATCTGGTCGTGCGTGACGTAGACGGTGGTGGTGCGGCTCGAGCGGACCAGCGCGGCGATCTCCACGCGCAGCTCGGTGCGCAGCCCGGCGTCCAGGCTGGACAGCGGCTCGTCCATCAGGAACAGCGACGGCTCGCGGATCAGCGCGCGGCCGATCGCGGCGCGTTGCCGCTGCCCGCCGGACAGCGTGCCAGGCAGCCGGTCGATCATCGTGTTGAGGCCGAGCGCGCGCGCCAGCTCGACGACCTTCTCCGACGCCTCCGCGCGGTCGTCGCCCGACACCTCCAGCGGGAACATCATGTTCCCCTTGACGGTGCGGTGCGGATAGAGCGCGCCCTCCTGGAACACCATCGCCACGTTCCGCTCGCGCGGCGCCAGGTCGTTGGCCACCGACCCGTTCAGCCACAGGTCCCCGGACGTGATCTCCTCCAGCCCCGCGATCATCCGCAGGATGGTGGACTTCCCGCATCCGGACGGCCCGAGGAGCACGAACAGCTCGCCGTCGTTGATCCGCAGCCGGACCTTGCGGACGGCGACCTGCCCGCCGGGATACACCTTCTCGACGCCGTCCAGCACAACATCCGTCATCAGGGCCGCCTGGGGGTGGGCAAGAACTCGGTGGGTCATCTCATCGCGTCACAATCCGTTTGTCCATAGCTGGCGCAGGGTTACCAGCCGTTAACAAGGCCGGGTCCGGCCACCCCCGCCTCCCTCGATGCGGGTTGCGGTGTGATGCCTTGGATGTCGGCGCGGCGCCGTAGACTCCTTCGCTGTGGCAGGCCGTATTCGCAATGAGGACATCGCGCTCGTACGCGAGCGGTCGTCCATCGCCGACGTCATCGGCGAGTACCTGCAGCTGCGGAGCGCGGGCGGCGGCAACCTCAAGGGCCTGTGCCCCTTCCACG
Organism: Actinomadura sp. NPDC048394; assembly: GCF_040651755.1. Taxonomy (NCBI): domain Bacteria; kingdom Bacillati; phylum Actinomycetota; class Actinomycetes; order Streptosporangiales; family Thermomonosporaceae; genus Actinomadura; species Actinomadura sp. NPDC048394. The sequence continues at coordinate 12,162 of NZ_JBEZJL010000032.1, forward strand.
ACGAGAAGTCGCCGTCGTTCAACGTGACCCCGTCGCGGGGGCTGTACTTCTGCTTCGGCTGCGAGGCGGGCGGCGACGTCATCAAGTTCGTCCAGGAGATCGAGCACCTGTCGTTCTCCGAGGCGGTGGAGCGGCTCGCCGCGCAGGTCGGCATCCAGCTCCGCTACGAGGACGGCGGCGGGCGCGGTCCCCGCCAGGACACCGGGCAGCGCGCGCGCCTGCTGGAGGCGCACAAGGCGGCGGCCGAGTTCTACGTCGAGCACCTCGCCTCGCCCGAGGGCGCGATCGGCCGCACGTTCCTGTCCGAGCGCGGGTTCGAGGCCGCGGACGCCGCGCACTTCGGCGTCGGGTTCGCGCCGCGCGAGTGGGAGGGCCTCGTCCGGCACCTGCGCGGGCGCGGGTTCGCCGACCGTGACATCGTCGCCGGCGGCCTGGCCAAGGAGGGGCGCCGCGGCCCGATGGACCGGTTCCGCGGCCGGCTGATGTGGCCGATCCGCGACCTGTCCGGCGACGTCATCGGGTTCGGCGCGCGCCGCCTCTACGAGGACGACGACGGCCCGAAGTACCTGAACACCCCCGAGTCGCCGCTGTTCCACAAGAGCTCGGTGCTGTACGGGGCGGACCTGGCGAAGAAGGAGATCGCGCGGCGGCGGCAGGCCGTGGTGGTCGAGGGCTACACCGACGTGATGGCCTGCCACCTGTCCGGCGTGCAGACCGCGATCGCCACGTGCGGGACGGCGTTCGGCGACGACCACATCAAGATCCTGCGCCGGCTGCTGATGGACCAGGACGAGTTCCGCGGCGAGGTGATCTTCACTTTCGACGGCGACTCGGCGGGCCAGAAGGCGGCGCTGCGCGCGTTCGCCGACGAGCAGAAGTTCGTGACGCAGACGTTCGTGGCCGTCCAGCCGGACGGCCTGGACCCGTGCGACCTGCGGATCCGGCACGGCGACGCGGCGGTGCGCGACCTGGTCGCGTCGCGGCTGCCGCTGTTCGAGTTCGCGGTGCGCAGCGCGATCCAGCAGCACGACCTCGACACCGCGGAGGGGCGGCTGGCCGCGCTGGACGCGGCGGCGCCCGTCGTCGCGGCCATCAAGGACCGGGCGCTGCGGCAGATGTACGCGGTGAGCCTCGACCGGTGGCTCGGGATCATGGACGAGCAGTTCGTGCTGCGCCGCGTCCGGGAGCTGGCGAACCGGCGGCACGCGCAGGCGCGGAACGGCCGCGGGAACGGGCGCGGCGCCCCCCTGCCGAACGGCAACGGGAACGGAAACGGCGCCGGCAACGGGAACGGCGGGAACGGGGCCGCGCCGCAGCGGCCGGCCTACGACCCGAACGACCCGGAGGTGCAGCGGGAGCGCGAGCTGCTGAAGCTGGCGGTGCAGCGTCCGGCGATGCTCGGGCCGGTGTTCGACGAGGTCCCGGAGGGTGCGTTCATCGCGCCGCCGCACGCCGCGGTGCGCGCGGTGATCGCGCAGGCGGGCGGCGTGACCGCGGCGGGCAACGCCTCCGAGTGGGCCGTGACGCTGCTGGAGAGGGCGCCGAACGAGCAGGTCAGGGATCTGATCACCATGCTCGGAGTCGAGCCGGTACGGTCCGCACAGGAATCGGACGACCGCTATGCCGTGGAACTGCTGGCCCGAATACAGGAACGCCAGCTCACCCGCATGATCGCGGACGTGAAATCTAAACTCCAGCGGCTGAATCCGGTCGAGGACCCCGAGCAGTACAACCGGCTCTTCGGCGATCTTGTCGCGCTTGAGCAGCAGAGACGGGTGTTGCGGGAGCGAGGGCTTGGATCCCAGTAGCCGGTATTACCGCGAAATGGGTCCTGTGATCTAGGCCGCATCTGTCGCAGACTGTCCCCGTGGGCCCTTCGGTGCTGCCAAGCGAGGCGCCATCGGTTGATCAGGTGGCGGACCTCGTCGCACGCGGCAGAGAGCGCGGCGGTGTGACCGTCGAAGACGTCGCTGCCGCGCTCGATCGCTCGGACTTGCCGGACGACTCCCTCGAGCGGGTCGTCCGGATGCTCGCAGAGCAGGGGGTAGAGGTCCTCGAATCTCAGCAGGAGACCGAGGACGTCGCGCGAGCGGATGAGGGAGACCTCGGCAAGCGGGCGCCGACGAGCGACCTGGTCCGGATCTATCTGAGAGAGATCGGGCGCGTACCGCTTCTCACGGCAGAAGATGAAGTAGAACTGGCGAAATCGATCGAGGCGGGGCTGTTCGCGGAGGAGAAGATGGCGCACACGGCCGTCCTCTCCCGCGCCGAGCGGATCGACCTCGAACTGCTCTCCCGCGACGGAGTCCGGGCGAAGCAACGGCTGATCGAGGCCAACCTGCGGCTGGTGGTCTCGATCGCGAAACGGTACGTGGGCCGGGGAATGCTGTTCCTCGACCTGATCCAGGAAGGGAATCTCGGACTCATCCGTGCGGTCGAGAAGTTCGACTACACGAAGGGGTTCAAGTTCTCCACCTACGCCACCTGGTGGATCCGGCAGGCGATCACCCGCGCGATCGCCGACCAGGCGAGGACCATCCGGATCCCGGTGCACATGGTGGAGACGATCAACAAACTGGTCCGCGTGCAGCGGCAGATGCACCAGGACCTCGGCCGCGAACCCACCCCCGAGGAGATCGGCCTGGAGATGGGGCTGCCGCCCGTCCGGGTCGTGGAGATCCAGCGGATCGCGCAGGAGCCGGTCTCGCTGCAGTCGCCGATCGGTGAGGAGGACTCCGACCTCGGCGACTTCATCGAGGACGCGGACGCGGTGGTGCCGATCGAGGCCGCCGCGTTCATCCTGCTGCAGGACCAGCTCGAGGACATCCTCGGCACGCTGTCGGAGCGGGAGCAGCGCATCATCCAGCTGCGCTTCGGCCTGACCGACGGGCATCCGCGCACGCTGGAGGAGGTCGGCCGGGAGTTCGGCGTGACCAGGGAGCGGATCCGGCAGATCGAGTCCAAGACCCTGGCCAAGCTGCGGCACCCGTCCCGCGCGCAGATGCTGCGCGAGTACCTCGAGTAGGAGCGGCCCGTCCGGACCGGGACCGGGCGGGGGAGAACGACAGGGGGCGACCGCCCTCCGGGCCCGAGCGGCCCGGAGGGCGGTCGCTCGCCGTACGCGCCGATCGCTCGCCGTGGTCGCCGGGTTCCGCGGATCCGGCGCTTGACGTCGCATTTCGGGCGGACGGTGGATTACCGTAATGCCCATGCTGATCGTGACGACTGATGGCGTTGCCGGGTACGAGATCCGCAGCGTGCTCGGCGAGGCCCTGGGGACGGCCGTCCAGACCGATCAGGCCGGGGTGCAGCCCGGACATTCGGGGAGCAGCGCGACGTTCCGCGTGACGGGCGACCGGCCGGCCCTCGGGCTCGCCGCCGCGCGCCGCGAGGCGGTGGACCGGCTCGGCGAGGAGGCGCGCCGCAAGGGCGCGAACACGGTGGTCGGGATGCGGTTCGACACCGCGGCGCTGCCCGGCGGGGGCCACGAGGTGTGCGCGTACGGGACGGCCGTGTGGGCCGAGCCGGCGCAGCAGGCGCCGCATCCGCAGGCGTCGCAGCATCTCCAGCACTCCCAGCAGGGGCATCTGCCGCCGTACGGCGAGCCGCAGTCGGGCCCGCCGATGGTCGCGCGGAACCTGACGATGGGGATCAACGACCGCCCGCGCTGAACCCGCGGGACGCGTGGGATGCCTCACTGTCGCGGGGGCGACTTGACGGGGTGAGGGCAGCCTTGGCTAATTTAGGTGAGCCTAACCATTGCATCCTGGAGTCCCCCATGCGTCCTGCCTCCGTGCTCGCCCTCAGCGGCGTGGCCGCCGTGTCGATGTCCCTCCTCTCGGCGTGCGGCGGTGACGGGAAGGCGGACGCGGCCGGCGCCGTCCCCGTGACGGCGTCCAAGGACAAGTGCGAGGTCGGCAAGACCGAGCTGCCCGCCGGGAAGAACTCGTTCAAGGTGTCCAACAAGGGCTCGGAGGTCAACGAGTTCGAGGTGCTCAAGCCGGACGGCAGCATCCTCGCCGAGCGCGAGAACATCGGCCCCGGCACCAGCGTGAACTTCGTGGTGAACCTGCCGGAGGGCAAGTACAAGCTGCTGTGCAGCGCCGGGCAGACCGGCAAGGGCCCGTCGCAGGAGGTCACGGTCACCGGCCAGGGCGGCGGCGCCGACCCGCGGCTCACCCAGGCCGCCACCGACTACAAGGCCTACGTCATCGCCCAGCTCGACGACACCATCGCCAAGACGAAGCCGTTCGTGGCGGCGGTGAAGGCCGACGACGTCGAGAAGGCGAAGAAGCTGTACGCGCCGTCCCGCGTCGGCTGGGAGTCGATCGAGTCCGTCGCGGAGAAGTTCAGCGACATCGACGGCAAGGTCGACACCCGCGAGGCCGACCTCAAGCCGGACGAGAAGAACGACTGGTCCGGCTGGCACCTGCTGGAGAAGGCGCTGTTCAAGGACGGCTCCGTCAAGGGCAAGGAGAAGTACGGCGATCAGCTCCTCGCGGACCTCGAGACGCTGAAGGGCCGGCTGCCGGGCCTCACCCTCGACCCCGTCAACGACATGGCCGCGGGCGCGAAGGGCCTGCTGGACGAGGTCGCCACCGGCAAGGTCACCGGTGAGGAGGAGACGTTCAGCCACACCGACCTCGTCGACTTCAAGGCCAACGTGGACGGCGCGAAGAAGGCCTACGACCTGCTCAAGCCGGTCGTCCAGGAGAAGGACGCGCAGCTCGCCAAGGACCTGGACGAGAACTTCGCCGCCGTCTACGCGCTGCTGAAGAAGCACGAGGAGGGCGACGGCTACGTCTCCTACGACAAGGTCGGCAAGGACGACCGCAAGAAGCTCGCCGACGCGGTGAACGCGCTGGGCGAGCCGCTGTCCAAGCTCGCGGAGGTCGTGGCGAAATGACGCAGTCCCGCCCGTCGGACACCGGATCCCGCTCGCCGGAGGCGCCGCGCGCCGGGATGTCCCGCCGCCGGATGCTCGGGTTCTCCGGCGCCAGCCTGCTGGTCGGCGCCGCGGCCGGGGCCGGCCTGGACCGGGTCGCGTCCGCCGACACCGGCGGCTCCGACACGGCCGCCCCGGTCCCGTTCCACGGCCCCCACCAGGCGGGCATCGCGACCCCCGTCCAGGACCGGCTGCACTTCGCCGCGTTCGACGTCACCACCGACGACCGCGGCAAGCTCGTCCAGATGCTGAAGGACTGGACGAAGGCCGCGGCCGACATGACCGCCGGGCGGGCGATCGGCGACGGCGCGATCCCGGAGGTCGGTGTGGCGCCGCCGGACGACACCGGCGAGGCCCTCGGGCTGCCCGCGTCCCGGCTGACGCTGACGATCGGGTTCGGCCCGACGCTGTTCGAGAAGGACGGCAAGGACCGGTTCGGGATCAAGGCGAAGCGCCCGGCGGCGCTGGTGGACCTGCCGCACTTCTCCGGCGAGAACCTCGACCCGGACCGCAGCGGCGGCGACATCTGCGTGCAGGCCTGCGCGGACGACCCGCAGGTGGCGGTGCACGCCATCCGCAACCTGGCGCGGATCGGGATGGGCGTCGTCGGCGTCCGCTGGTCGCAGCTCGGGTTCGGCAAGACGTCCTCGACGACGCCGGACGCGCAGACGCCGCGGAACCTGTTCGGGTTCAAGGACGGCACGGACAACATCGGCACGAACGACACGGCGCTGCTCGACAAGCACGTCTGGGCCGGCAAGGGCGATGGCTCGGACTGGATGGCGGGCGGCTCCTACCTGGTGGCGCGCCGGATCCGGATGCACATCGAGATCTGGGACCGGACGTCCCTGCGCGAGCAGGAGGACGTCTTCGGGCGGAGCAAGTCCGAGGGCGCCCCGGTCGGGGAGAAGAAGGAGCGCGACAAGCCCGTCCTGGCGCGGATGAAGCCGGACGCGCACGTCCGGCTGGCGCACCCCGACTCCAACGGCGGCGCGCGGATCCTGCGGCGCGGCTACTCCTTCACCGACGGCTCGGACGGGCTGGGGCGGCTGGAGGCGGGCCTGTTCTTCATCGCGTTCCAGCGCGACCCGCGCACCGGCTTCATCAAGATCCAGGAGTCGCTGGCGTCGGACGCGATGAACGAGTACGTCCAGCACGTCGGATCGGGGATCTTCGCGTGCCCGCCCGGCGTGAAGGAGGGCGGCTACTGGGGCGAGACCCTGTTCGCGTAGGGCTCGCCCAGTGCGTCCAGGGGTTCGTCCTAGGGGGCGCCTTGGCGCGCCCTAGAGGTCGCTGTAGGCGGCTCTCAGGAGCCGCCTCCGGCGCGTTCGGAGCGGATGCGGGTGACCACGTCGCCCGCGGCGGTCTTGATGGACTCCAGTTCCTGGAGGTAGGCCCAGTAGTCCGGGTGCGCGCCGGTGAGCCGCTTCGGCGCGTGCTCCAGCCGTTCCACCAGGGCGTCCAGCGCGCGCGCATGGTGCGGCGCGGCGCCGCCGGGCTGCGCCATGGCGAGCCGCTGTGCGTCCCGCACCGCGAAACGGGCGCTCTCGACGGGCTTCTCGGGGTCGGCGGCGACCGCCTCCAGCTCCGTCACCCGCCCGGTGACCTGCCCGGCGCGCCGGTCGGCGCCGTTCAGCTCGGTGCGCGCGGCCGTCAGCGCCTGCTGCGCCTGCTTCCACTCGGCGCGGCCGGCGAACGCCGCCGCCTCGTTCAGCCGCTCGCGCGCGCGCTCAACGCCCGCCTCGACGGCCTCCGGCGCGCCCCGCAGGTCCTGCCAGCAGGCCTGCGAGTAGGCCCGCAGCAGCACCTTCATCGCCTCCCGGACGGGCCCGGCGCGGTTCGCCACGACGTCCACGCGGGTCCGGACCGAGGCGAGCGAGTTGCGCACCTTCTCCGCCATCTTCGGCAGTTCCTCGGCCGCCAGGCGGGCGCTCTCGGCGATCACGCGCACCTCGTCGGCCTTGCGCATCGCCCCATCCAGCCCGAGCCCGCCGAGCCCCTGCGAGCTCAGCAGCGCCAGGGCCTCCTTCGCGCGCGCCAGCTCCGCCTCCGGGTCGGCGGCGTCCATCCCGGCCGCCCGCGCCGCCTGCACGGCGGAATCGGCGGCCGCGACGGCCTCCCGCGCGGCGGTGAGCCGCGGCGGGAGCTGGTCGAGGGCCGCCTCCAGCCGCGCCATCCGCGGTGCGAGCCGCTCGGCGAACCCGTTCAGGTTCCGGGTGATCTGCTGCAGCCGCTCCGTGGACGCCAGGAACGCGCGGCGTGCCGCGTCGAACTCGGCGGGCGACCGGTCCCGGTCGTCGAGGTCGTGCGCGTCCAGCACGGAGATGTAGGCCACGGAGGCCGCGTCGGCGGCCTCCGAGAGCCCCGCGAACTCCCGCCGGACCGGCGCGGCGGCGGCCGCGTCCAGATCCTCGAAGACGGTCACGCGCCCGTCGAGGAACTTCTGCGCCTGGTCCATGTCGTAGAAGGCGGTGGCGGCCGCCTCGCGCGCCTGGATCGCCGCGTCGGCGGCCTGACCGCCCCTGCCGCGCCGCCGCTGGTCGCCCGGTCCCCGCAACGCCGCCTCCCTTCGTCCTCAACGCCCAGTCTCGCGCAGTCCCGGGCTTCTCGCGTAATGCGTCCACAACGGATGGAACGGATAGCATCGCTGCTGCGTCGATATAGCGAGACGCCTGCCCGGCGTCCGGTACGTCATGCGATCTTGGAGGAACGCCGTGGGAGTCAGCCTCAGCAAGGGCGGCAACGTCTCGCTCACCAAGCAGGCCCCCGGCCTGTCGGCGGTGACGGTGGGGCTCGGCTGGGACCTGCGCACCACGACGGGCACCGACTTCGACCTCGACGCCTCCGCGCTGGTCCTGGACGCCTCCGGCAAGATCCTCACCGACCAGCACTTCGTCTTCTTCAACAACCTGCGGACCCCCGACGGCGGCGTCGAGCACACCGGCGACAACACCACCGGCGCGGGCGAGGGCGACGACGAGCAGATCAACGTGAACTTCGGCGCGATGCCCGCGGAGGCCGAGCGGGTCGCGTTCGCCGTGTCGATCTACGACGCCGACAGCCGCGGCCAGAACTTCGGGCAGGTCCGCAACGCCTACATCCGGGTGCTGAACCAGGGCGACCGGTCCGAGATGGCCCGCTACGACCTCACCGAGGACGCGTCCATGGAGACCGCGATGGTCTTCGGCGAGCTGTACCGCAACGGGTCCGACTGGAAGTTCCGCGCGGTCGGCCAGGGCTACGCCTCCGGGCTGGCGGGCATCGCGATGGACTTCGGCGTCAACATCTGAACGACCTCTACCCCGGGAAGGGAGTGGCCCGAACATGGGAGTCTCACTCGCCAAGGGCGGCAACGTCTCGCTGACGAAGGCCGCGCCCAATCTGTCCGCCGTCACCGTGGGGCTCGGCTGGGACGTGCGCGCCACCACCGGCGCCGACTTCGACCTGGACGCCTCCGCGCTGATGCTCGGCCCGTCCGGCAAGGTGATCTCCGACCAGCACTTCGTGTTCTTCAACAACCTGAAGAGCCCGGACGGCTCCGTCGAGCACACCGGCGACAACCTGACCGGCGAGGGGGAGGGCGACGACGAGTCGATCAACGTCGACCTGACCGGCGTGCCGCAGGACTGCGACCGGATCGTGTTCCCGGTGTCGATCTACGACGCCGACAACCGGCAGCAGAACTTCGGGCAGGTCCGCAACGCCTTCATCCGGATCGTCAACCGGACCGACGGCAGCGAGCTCGCCCGCTTCGACCTGACCGAGGACGCCTCCACCGAGACCGCCATGGTCTTCGGTGAGCTGTACCGGCACGGCGCCGAGTGGAAGTTCCGGGCGGTCGGCCAGGGCTACGCCTCGGGCCTCGCCGGCATCGCCATGGACTTCGGCGTCAACGTCGGCTGACGGCCGCCGCCGCCCCGCAGGACGGCCGGCCGGTCCGGCCGTCCCTCTCAGAGAAATACGCGCATGATTCTTCGCACCTTCGGTTGGGCCTTCGGCATCACCGTCCTCGGCCTTCTGGTCGCCGCCCTGTACGACGGGGGGACCGGGCTCGCCCTGGTCGCGGTCCTCGCCGTGCTGGAGATCTCGCTGTCGTTCGACAACGCCGTGGTCAACGCCAAGGTGCTGGACCGGATGAGCCCGTTCTGGCAGAAGATCTTCCTGACCGTCGGCATCGCGATCGCGGTGTTCGGCATGCGGCTGGTCTTCCCGCTGCTGATCGTCGGCATCACCGCCAAGCTGAACCCCTTCGAGGCGTTCGACCTGGCGCTGAACGACCCGCACAAGTACCACCACCTGATGAACGACGCGTATCCGATGATCGCGGCGTTCGGCGGGATGTTCCTGCTGATGCTGTTCCTGGACTTCGTGTTCGAGGAGCGGGCCGACAAGTGGCTGCCGTGGCTGGAGGCGCCGCTGGCGCGGATCGGCAAGCTCGACCAGCTGTCGGTCGTCGTCGCGGGCGGCGCGCTGGCGTTCACCGCCGGGCTGTTCGCCGACGACCCCGGCCAGGTCATGATCGCCGGCGTGCTCGGCATGGTGACCTACATCCTGGTGAACGGGCTCGGCGAGCTGTTCTCCGAGGCGACCGAGGACGAGGACGACGAGGACGGCGACGGCGCCGCCGAGCCCGCCGCGGAGCGGGCCCCGGCGAGGTCCGGGCCGAGTTCGCTGGCCCTCGCCACCGGCAAGGCCGGGTTCTTCCTGTTCCTCTACCTGGAGGTGCTGGACGCCTCGTTCAGCTTCGACGGCGTGATCGGCGCGTTCGCGATCAGCACCGACCCGATCATCATCGCGCTGGGCCTCGGCATCGGCGCCATGTACATCCGGTCGCTGACGGTGTTCCTCGTCCGCAAGGGCACCCTGCACGAGTACATCTACCTGGAGCACGGCGCCCACTGGGCGATCGGCGCGCTCGCCGTCTGCATGCTGGTCAGCATCGGCCGGCACGTCCCCGAGTGGCTCACCGGAGGGGTCGGCGCGGGCCTGATCATCGCCGCGTTCATCAGCTCCGTGGTGCGGAACCGGGCCGACGGCGGCCCGGCCGCCTCGGCGGGCGACGACAAGCCCCTGCACTCCAGCAAGGTCTGACCCGGCCGTATCCGGCCGGGTCCCGATGGGGCGGTGCACCTTCGCGCGGTGCACCGTCCGCCCCGCGTACCGTCCGCACCCGACACCCAGCTCCACCTCGCACCCTCCGATTCCGCACCGTCCGCACCCCGCGACGACCGATCATCAGCACCGAAGGAGCCGACGATGACGATTTCGCTGCAGAAGGGGCAGAAGGTCTCGCTGGCCAAGCCCGGCGGCGGCACCCTCACCCGGGTCAGGATGGGCCTCGGCTGGGACGCCGTCGCGAAGAAGGGGCTGTTCGGCAAGGGCAAGGCCCAGTCGATCGACCTGGACGCGTCCTGCCTGCTGTTCGACGCCAGCGGCAACCTCGCCGACTCGGTGTGGTTCCGGCAGCTGCGCAGCAAGGACGGGTCCGTCCAGCACACCGGCGACAACCTGACCGGCGCGGGCGAGGGCGACGACGAGGTCATCAACGTCGACCTGCAGAGCGTCCCGGCCAACGTCGTCCAGCTGGTGTTCACCGTGAACTCCTTCACCGGGCAGGACTTCTCCCAGATCGAGAACGCGTTCTGCCGGCTGGTGGACGAGGCCACCGGGCAGGAGATCGCCCGCTACGACCTCAGCGGCGCCGGGCAGCACAACGCCCAGATCATGGCGAAGGTGTCGCGGGACGGCGACGGCTGGTCGATGACCGCGATCGGCGCGACGGCGTCGGGCCGCACCTTCCAGCATCTGCTGCCGGCCGTGTCGGCTCATCTGTGACCCGGCGGGCATCTGTGATCCGCACGGCGGCTGCGGTCCGCAAGGCGGCCTTGATCCGCGAGGCGATGCTCGGCGCGATGTGGGACGCGTATGCGGCACTTCGACCATATTGACGCCGCCTACCGGAAGCACCTGTTCTACCGGCACCCCCGCCCGTTCCGCCGGCACGACGACCCGGCGGTGCTGGCGGTGGCGCTCGGCGCGACCCTGTACTGCCCGGCGACGCGTCCCGCGCTCGCGGCCGACATCGAGAAGGCGGCGCGGCGCGGCGTCATGAGCATGGTCGTGTGCCTGGAGGACGCGATCGGCGACGACGAGGTGCCGGAGGCGGAGGACAACCTGGTCGCGCAGCTGCGGGACCTGCACGCCCGCGGCGCGGACGAGCCGGGCGACCCGGACGGCGGCCGGCGCGCCGCGGGGGAGCGGTCCATCGGCGGCGTGCCGCTGCTGTTCGTGCGGGTCCGCGAGCCCCGGCAGATCGGCGACATCGCCGCCCGGCTGGGGCCCGCGGCGGGGCTGGTCAGCGGGTTCGTGCTGCCGAAGTTCACGGCGGCGTCCGGTGGAGCGTTCCTCGACGCGCTGGAGGACGCGGCGGCCCGCACCGGGCTGCCGCTGCTGGCGATGCCGGTGCTGGAGAGCCCGGAGACGGTGCACAGCGAGAGCCGGACCGAGATGCTGCACGAGGTGGCGCGGCTGCTCGCCAAGCACCGCGACCGGGTCCTCGCGGTGCGGATCGGCGCGACCGACATGTCGGCGGCGTACGGGCTGCGCCGCCCGCCCGACCTGACGATCTACGACATCCGGCCGGTCGCCGCGGCGATCACCGACATCGTCAACGTGCTCGGCCGCGCGGACGGCAGCGGCTTCGTCGTGACGGGCCCGGTCTGGGAGTACTTCTCGGCGGGCGAGCGGATGTTCAAGCCGCAGCTGCGGCAGTCGCCGTTCGAGGCGCAGCGGGCCGCGCCGCTGCGGCAGCGGCTCATCACCTCCGACCTGGACGGGCTGATCCGCGAAGTGCACCTGGACAAGGCCAACGGACTGACCGGTAAGACCGTCATCCACCCGACCCATGTCGCGGCCGTGCACGCCCTGTCGGTCGTCACGCATGAGGAGTACTGCGACGCCGCCGACATCCTCGGGTACGCGGGAGGCGGCGCCATGGCCAGCTCGTACGCGAACAAGATGAACGAGGCGAAGCCGCATCGCGCCTGGGCGGAAAGGCTGATGCTGCGCGCGCGCGTGTTCGGGGTCGCGGCGCGGGACGTGACGTTCGTCGAGCTTCTGGAAGCGGCGGACAGCCGATGACGGTGCGGTCCGTGGAGGCGGTGTGGCCGGGGGAGTGGGTGACGTCCCGGCTCGGTGTGCGGCTGGTCGACGGCGAACGTCCGGTGGGGGCCGGGCTGGCGTCGATGGTGGGTCTCGCCGTCCGCCGCAATCCGCGTCGCGCCCATCTGCTCGTCTCGGCGGTGCTGGGCAAGCACGTCCCGACCGATCCCCGGCTTGTGTACGGGTCGGGGCTGCTGCTGGGCGAGCTCGTGCGCGCGCGCCTGCGCGACGAGGTGACGTCCGTGCCGTCGGGTTCGTTCAAGGACGCCTTGGCGGGCGTGCCGGGCGCTGCGGCGGCGTTGCGCGACGCGTTGCGGGAACCGCGCCCTGCCGTGGATGCCGTCGTCCTCGGCTATGCAGAGACCGCTACCGCTCTAGGGCACTCGGTGGCGGACGCTCTGGGCGGCGCTTACTACCTGCACTCCACGCGCCGTCCGGTGCGGGGATTCGCCACGTACGGCGGGTTCGAGGAGGAGCACAGCCATGCGACGAGCCATCTGCTGCTGCCGTCCGACCCTGCGGCGCTCGACCGGGACGTCCCGGTCGTGCTGGTGGACGACGAGCTCTCCACAGGGCAGACGGTCCTGAACACGATCGAAGCGCTGCACGCGCTGCGTCCGCGTAGGCATTACGTGCTGGCGGCGCTGGTCGACCTGCGGGGGGAGTCCGACCGCGCGCGCGTGGACGAACTGGCCGCGCGCCTCGGCACGCGTATCGACGCCGTCTCCCTCGCCGGCGGACGTGTGGAGCTGCCTACCGGCGTCCTGGAGAAGGGCACGCAGATCGTCTCCGAGTTGTCCGCGGCCTCCGCATCTGAGGTCGAGGACGGGGCGTTCGGCGTCGCGCGCGTCCGGCTCGACTGGCCGCGCGGCGTGCCCGACGGCGGGCGCCACGGGTTCCTGCCCGAGCACCGCACCGCCCTCGAGAAGGACCTGCCGCGCATGGCGGACGCCGTCGCCGCGGAACTCGGGGACGGTGCGTCCCGCGTGCTCGTCCTCGGGTTCGAGGAGCTGATGTACGCGCCGCTGCGGCTGGCGGAGGCGCTCGCCGACGCGTCCCCGGGCCTGGACGTCCGGTACTCGACGACCACCCGCTCGCCCGTCCTGGCCGTGGACGACCCGGGCTACGCGATCCGCACGCGGCTCGCGTTCCCGGCGCACGACGACCCGGCGGACGGCCCGGGGGAGCGGTACGCCTACAACGTCGCGCCTGCCGCCGGCCGCCCGCCGTTCGATCGCATCGTGTTCGTGGTGGACGACGTCGGCGACACGCAAGGGCTCACCGATGGGCTGCTGGCGCGCCTGCGCGCGCTCGCGCCCGTGGTGGTCGTGACAGTCCCGTCCCATGGGGGTGACCGGTGAGGCCGCTGTACGGCCCCGAATTCGGCAGCTACGCGGCGGAGGACGTCACCTGGCTGCTGAAAGACCTGTCGGACGCGCGGCTGGAGGCGCCCACGGAGGAGCGCGAGGCCGCGATCCAGGCGGGCCGTGCCCACTACGCCGAATCGCTGCCCGTGGAGTACCAGCCGGGTCCCGAGTACCGGCGGCTGTTCCAGGAGGCGCTGGAGGCGTCCGCCGAACGGCTCGCCTATGCGACCGGGCTGGTCGCCGAGTTGATCCTCGGAGAGCGCGGCTCGGACGCCGTCCTGGTGTCGCTCGCGCGCGCGGGCACCCCGGTCGGGATCCTGGTGCGGCGCTGGGCCCGCTTCGCGCACGGGCTGGACCTCCCGCACTACGCGATCAGCATCGTCCGGGGGCGGGGCATCGACACGGTCGCGCTGGAGTACCTGGCCGCCCGGCACGACCCGTCCGCGGTGATGTTCGTGGACGGCTGGACGGGCAAGGGCGCCATCACCCGCGAGCTGACCGCGGCGCTCGACGGGACGGGGTTCCCCGCCGACCTGGCCGTCCTCGCCGACCCCGGGCGCTGTGCCCCGCTGTACGGCACCCGCGACGACTTCCTGATCCCGTCCGCGTGCCTGAACTCGACCGTGTCCGGCCTGGTCAGCCGCACTGTCCTGAACGCCGAGCTGATCGGCCCCGGCGACTTCCACGGCGCGAAGTTCTACGCCGACCTGGCCGACGACGACGTGTCCGCGCTGTTCCTCGACACCGTCTGCGCGCGCTTCGCGGACGTGGCGGAGCGGGTCGCGAAGGACGTCCCGGACCTGCGGGCGTCCGACCGCGCCCCCGACTGGTCGGGGTGGGAGGCGGTCCGCAGCGTCGCGGGGGAGCACGGCATCGACGACCTCAACCTGGTCAAGCCGGGCATCGGGGAGACGACGCGAGTGCTGCTGCGCCGCGTCCCGTGGAAGGTCCTCGCGCGCGCGGACGCGGGTCCCGAACTGACCCACATCAGGCTTCTGGCAAGCGAACGCGGCGTGCCCGTCGAGGACGTCGACCCGGACCGGTTCCCCTACGCGTGCATGGGGCTCATCCACCCGCGCTTCGGCAAGGGGGCCGTCCAGTGACCGTGCTGGTGTGCTCGGACCTGGACCGTACGCTCATCTACTCGCAGGCCGCGTTCGCGTTGGACGGCCCGGACGAGGCCATGCCGCGCCTCGTCTGCGTCGAGTTCTACCAGGGCGCCCCACTCTCCTACATGACGGAGACCGCCGCGCGCACACTGGAGACCCTCGCCGCGTCCGCCGTGTTCGTCCCCACGACGACACGGACACCGGAGCAGTACCGGCGCGTCCACCTGCTGGAGAAGCCGCCCGCCTACGCGATCTGCGCGAACGGCGGCCACCTCCTCGTGGACGGCGAGGACGACCCGTCATGGTCGGCCTCCGTGCGCGCGCGCATTGCAGATGGATGCGCGCCGCTCGCCGAGATCCAGGACCGCCTCGTCCGGACCGGCGGGGAGTTCGTCCTGAAAAGGCGCACGGCGTCCGACCTGTTCGCCTACACGGTCGTCGACCGCGCCGCCCTCCCGCCCGGCTGGGTCGACGACCTCGCCGGCTGGTGCGCCGAGCGCGGCTGGCGGACGTCCCTGCAGGGCCGCAAGGTCTACTGCCTGCCCGCCTGCCTCACCAAGGCCGACGCCGCCGCCGAGGTCGCCCGCCGCACCGGCGCGTCCGCGATGCTCGCCGCCGGCGACTCGCTCCTCGACGCCGAACTCCTCGAAACCGCCCGCCTGGCGATCCGCCCCGCGCACGGCGAACTCCACGACGCCGGCTGGACCTCCCCGGCCACCGCCGTCACCGAGTCCCGCGGCATCGCCGCCGGCCAGGAGATCACGAACTGGCTGCTGCACCGGGTGGAAAATCACCGCTGACCGGTCCCGGCCGTCGACAACCGACGCCGCCCGGGGACTCGCCGGGGCCGCCGTCGCGGGTCACAATCACACTAGGACCCCGGCTCCGGCCGCGAGGAGGTACCCCTGCGCGCATGAGCTCCCGTCTCACCGGCGACGAGACCGCCCTGTGGAAGGCCGCGGCCCGCGTCCTGGACGCGAACTGGACCGGGACCGCGACCGCCGCGTCGCCCGGCCTCTACCCCCACCAGTGGAGCTGGGACTCCGCCTTCATCAGCCTCGGCCTGGCCCGGCACCGCCCCGACCGCGCCGAGACCGAACTGCTGTCGCTCTTCCGCGGCCAGTGGGCCGACGGCATGCTCCCGCACATCGTGTTCAACACCAGCCTCGCCCGCCACGCCTTCTTCCCCGGCCCGGACCTGTGGCGCAGCACCGAGCAGCCCGCCGCGCCGCGCGGCGTCCAGACCTCCGGCCTCACCCAGCCGCCCGTCCACGCCCTCGTCGCCCTCCGCCTGCACGAGTGCGCCGCCGACGGGGAGAGCAGCCGCGGCTTCCTCGCCCGGCTCTACCCGCTGCTCGCCGCCCAGCACCGCTACCTCACCACCGCCCGCGACCTCGGCTCCAGCGGCCTCATCGCCATCTGCCACCCCTGGGAGTCCGGCCTCGACAACAGCCCCGCCTGGGACCGCCCCCTCGGCGCCCTCCAGCTCCCGCCCACCGCCTACGCCCCCGCGCAGCGCTCCCGCACCCTGCCCACCGGCGAGGACTACGACCGCTACGTCCGGCTCGTCGCCCTCATGCGCGACGCCGGCTACCGGCCCGGCTACCTGCGCGACTCCCACCCGTTCGCGGTCGAGGACCCGCTCGTCAACGCCACCTTCCTCGCCTCAGCGCACGCCCTCGCCGAGGTCGCCCGCATTGTCGGCGCCGACCCCGCCCCGCACCTGGAGGCCGCGCAGCGCGTCCACGCCGCCCTCCTCGACCGCCTCTGGGACGCCGACACCGGCTGCTTCCGCGCCCGCGACCTGCGCGACGACCGGCTCCTGCCGGTGATCACCGCCGGGTCCTTCGGCCCGCTCCTCGACCCCGAGCTGCCCGCCGCGCACGTCCGCAACCTCGTCGACCTGCTGCTGTCCGCCCGGTTCGCCGGCGCCGCCGGATACCCCGTTCCCACCTGCGACATCCAGGCCCCCGCCTTCGACCGCGGCGGCTACTGGCGCGGCCCCACCTGGGTCAGCACGAACTGGCTGATCTGGTACGGCGCCCTCGCGCACGGCCTCCCCGTCGTCGCCGACCTGCTGTACGGCTCCACGATGCGGCTCGTCCGCCAGTCCGGGTTCCGCGAGTTCTTCGACCCCTTCGACGGCACCGGACGCGGCAGCCACGACTACTCCTGGTCCGCCGCCCTCGTCCTCGACCTGCTCGGGGCCCGCCGCGCCCCGCAGGCCGCCTGATCGCCTACCGTTGGGGCATGCGCCTACTCCGGGGCCACCTGCCCTCCGCGGTCCGCGACGCGCTCACGATCGAGCGCGGCGAGCGCGTCCTCGCGTCCGCGCCCACCCGCGGCGGCTCCCACGTGGTCGCCACCACGACCGCCCTGCACGTCCCGACGCCGTCCGGCGGCTTCCTGCGCGTCCCGTGGGAGCGCGTCGACCAGGCCACCTGGAAGGACGGCTGGCTGCACGTCACCGAGACCTCCGGCGGCGCGGAGCACCACGTCCGCCTCACCGAGCCCGGCTCCGTCCCGGAGACCGTCCGGGAACGCGTCACCGCCACCATCGCCGTCACCCACCACGCGCGGCTCCCCGGCGGCGGCAAGGTGCGCATAGCCGGGCGGCGCCCCGCCACCGGCGGCGACGTGCGCTGGACGTTCGTCTTCGACGCCGGCCTCGACCCCGAGGACCCGGGCCTGCGCGCCCAGGCCGAACAGGTCCTCGAGGACCTGCGGCGCCAGACGGGCCTCTAGCCGGGGTAGACCGTCGGTTCGTCGTCGGCCTTGTGCCGCCCCGGCACCTTCTGCTGCGGCACCTTCTCCTTCGCGGTGGACGCCATCTCGCCGGCCTTCCCGCGCGCCGCCCCGGCGAACTCGCCGCCCTTGGCGCGCAGCATGCCCGCGGCCTCCTGCACGTTCGGGTTCTCCGACACCTGCCGCGAGAGCTTCTTGATCTGCTCGTAGCGCTCCCGCCCGGCCTTCGTCCCGAGGACGTAGCCGATCGCGGCGCCGGCCATGAACATCACGCGCGCTTTCATGATCAACTCCCTGTGGGGCCGTTCGATCCACCCCCTATACCCGCGAACGCCGCCGCCACCCTCAACGCGTGCGCGAACAGCCCCGCACATGCGCTAACCTAGACGCGCTGGCAGGGGCCGAGGCCCCGCCGGACGCACGATCCCGCGTAGCTCAATCGGCAGAGCAGCCGGCTGTTAACCGGCAGGTTATTGGTTCGAGTCCAATCGCGGGAGCTTCTCTCTGCGCGAAGAAGGCACAGGTCAGGCCCCAGTTCCGAGCTTGGAACCGGGGCCTTTTGACGTTCGGGGGAGCCGGCTGGGTACTCAGCCCCTCCGGAGACGTGGTCTGGGCGATGATTTTTCTGGGCCGGGCCGGTCTGTACGCCGAGTACCGGCTCACAGGAGGCTGACGGCATGCGGAAACTGACCTTCGCCATGAACGTGTCCCTGGACGGCTACGTCGCCGCGCCCGGCGACGACCTCGGCTGGAGCGTGCCGAGCGACGAGCTGTTCCAGTTCTGGTCCGACCGGGTGGGGGCGACGGGCCTGGCGCTGTACGGGCGCAGGTTGTGGGAGGCGATGAGCTCCCACTGGCCGACCGCCGACCAGCAGCCCGGCGCCACACCGGCGGAGACCGAGTACGCCCGCCGCTGGCGCGACATGCCGAAGGTGGTGTTCTCGTCCACGATCAGCACCGTCGACTGGAACACCCGCCTGGTCACCGGCGACGCCGTCACCGAGATCACCCGGCTTAAGGCCGAGGACGGCGGACCCATGGACATCGGCGGCGCCACGCTCGCCGCGGCGGCGATGCGGGCCGGGCTGATCGACGAGTACGTGCTGCTCACCGCGCCGGTCCTGGTGGGCGGCGGCACGCCGTTCTTCACGGCACTGGACAACTGGGTGGACCTGACCCTGGCGGAGACCCGGACGTTCCCCGACGGCGTGCTCCTGACCAGGTACGAGACCAAGCGCTGAGTGCCCCGCCGTCACTGGCGGGAGAGGACGCGGGTTACGCCGGCGGCGATGGTGGTGGCGAGGATCCAGCCGGAGGCGATCAGAGCGGCGGCCAGCCACTGGTAGGGGCCGCGCGGGTTGAAGGCCGGTTCCTGGCCGAAGCTGATGATCGGCAGGAGCAGGTCGAGGGTGTAGAGGAACGCGTTGAAGGCCGGCGCCTCGTCCTTCTTGAGCGGGACGGGGTGGTGGGCGGCGAAGAGCACGGTCCCGATCGCGAGGAGCGCGGCGAGGAGGATCCCGGCGCGGAGCGGGCGGTAGCCGTAGCCGACGGTCCAGTCCTGGGCGACGCCCCAGGCGCGGGCGGGGAGCGTGAGGGTGCGCCGGCGGCGGCGCTGCTTCGCGAGGCGGACGGTGCGGGCCTCGACGTCGCGGCCCATGCCCTGGAAGACCGCCGCGAGCTGCTCGTAGGGCTGCGGGTGGTAGCCGTCGGCGGCGTCCAGCCAGGCGAGGCGTGCGGCGAGCGGGCCGGGCTTGTCGATGGCCTGGTAGACGAACCCGTCGAGCTGCGGGCGGGCGGGCCAGTGGGCGGGGTCGTCGCGGAGGATGTCGATGCGGGCGTGCCGCAGGTCCACGCTGCCGTCGGTGAGGGTGCAGCGGGAGAACCACAGCATCTCCGCGCGCACGCGGCGGAGGCCGAGGGCGAGGCCGCCGAAGCCGCTGATCGTCGCGTCGTCGAAGCTCAGCTCGCCGGCGCGGGCGCCGGCGAGGGACAGGCGCCCGGCGGCGGTGAACCCGTCGCAGCAGTTCAGGACGCCGCTGACGGTCAGACCGTAGCCGGTCATCGCCCGGCCGCCGGGGTTGGACAGGCGCGCGCCCTCCAGCTCGACGCTCGCCCCGATGACCGTGTCGACCAGGCGGATCTCGCCCTCGGCGTGCAGGCCGCGGCCGGCGAGGCCGCCGGTGACCTCGGCGCGGCACAGGCTGAGCGCCTGGCCGCCGGGGTCGCTGAGGTGCGCGCCGGCGAAGTCGGCCGTGCCCTGGATGGTCGCCGAGTCCAGGCAGACCCGGCCCCGGGTCCGGAACCCGTTCGCGGCGCGGAGGCTGCTGCCGATGCCGACCAGGCGGGCGTTCAGCGCGGTGCCGCCGGGGGCGTCGAGGTCGGCGCCGCTGAGCAGGAGCGTGCCGCCGATCGCCGCGGAGCGCAGGCTGACCTTGCCTTCGGCGCGGAACCCGCCGTCCAGGACGGCGGCGCCGTCGATCCGCGCGCGGTCGGCGTCGAGGGCCGTTCCGCCCGGGTTGGACAGCCGCGCGGCGGTCAGGACGAGGCGGCGACCGATCCGCGCGTCCGGCAGGCGCACCTCGCCCTCGGCGACGAGGCCGGGTGCGTGCAGCCCGGACGGCAGCTCGATCCCGTCGGCGTCGAGCGCGACGCCGCCGGGGTTCGACAGCCGCGCGCCGCCGAGGACGCAGGTCCCGTCGACGTGCGCGCCCTTCAGCATGACCTCGCCGGTGATCTCCGCGTCGGTCGCGTCGACGTTGCGGACCACGGTCAGCGCGTACGCCTCGACGTCCGCGAGGCGGGCCGAGCGCAGCGACAGCGTCCCGTCGATCCGGGTGCCGACGAGCTGCAGCGGGCCGTCCAGCCGGCAGTTGCGCAGCCACAGCAGGCCGTCGACCTGCGAGTCGGAGGCGGAGAGGCCGGGCAGCCGGGAGCCGGTCAGGCTGAACTGCCGCAGCCGGGCCGCGTAGAGGGCGGGCGGTTCGTCGAAGACGCAGTCGCGCATCAGCACCGCGTAGCGGACCTCGGCGAACGACACGTCGAGGACGCCGGTGATCCGCGCGCCCGTGAGCCGCAGCGCGGGGACCTGCCCGGCGCCGGCCGGCTGCGCTCCCAGCAGCAGCGCCGAGACGACCTCGCCGCGGACCGCCTCCCCCGTACCGGTCAGATCGACCTTGCCCGCGCTCGGGAACGCGTCCCAGACCGCGCGTTCCGCGTCCGACAGATCCTCGATATCCATTTGGCCCTCATGCATACACCGGCACGGCGGGCGGCGCCATGGCGGGCCCTAGACTCGCGGTCATGTTGCGCTTGGGCATTCCAGTGATCGGTGTGACCGACCTCGCGCGCGCCGTGGCGTTCTGGACGGCGGCGCTGGACCTCGTGTCCGCCCCGGAATGGGGGAGCCCGACCTGGCGGACCCTGAACCACGCGGACGGGTCGGGCCGGGCCCTCGGGCTGATGCGCAGCGAGTCGCCCGCCGAGCCCCGCCCGCGCCTGCACCTCGACCTGTTCGTCGACAGCGCGGCCGAGCAGGAGGCCGAGGTCGAGCGGCTGGTCGGGCTCGGCGCGAGCCGCGTCGACTGGGACCTGTACCCGCCGGACCCGGACTTCGTCGTCCTCGCCGACCCCGACGGCAACGTCTTCTGCGTCGTCGACCTGAGCCACGCCCCGTCCGGCTCGCAGTGAGCCGCCGCTAGGCGTCCGGCGTCGTCTCGCGGGCGTCGATGAGGGCCTGGACGCCGTCGGAGAAGCGGCGGGTGAGCCGGGCCAGGTCGGCGCGGTCGCGGTCCGTCCAGCCGGCGAACGCCTTCTCCAGCAGCCGCCTGCGGCCCCGGTTGATCGACGCGACCACGCGGCGGCCCTCGGGCGTGAGCTCGGCCGTCTTGACGCGGCGGTCGTGCGGCGCCTCGGCGCGGGCGACCAGCCCGAGCTCTTCCAGGCGGGCGAGGGAGCGGCTGGCCTTCGGATGGTTGTGGTCGACGAGCTCGGCGAGGTCGAGGACGCCGGTCGGGCCGCGCAGGTCCAGGTGGACGAGGTAGCGGCAGAGGTCCGGGTCGAGGTCGACGCCGGCGAGGTCGAGGATCAGCGCGACGAAACGCGGCCGCGACGTGCGGCCGAGCATGTCGAGCCAGACGTCGTAGTAGTCCTCTTCCGCCATCCCGTTCATTATGCACGGGTTCGCCGCTAGCATTCCGTTCAAAGTGAACGGATCGTGGAGGGGCCATGGCGGACGTCATGCGGGCGGCGGTACTGCACGGGATCGGGGAGGCGCCCCGCTACGGGACGTTCCCGGCACCCGCCGCCGGAGAGGGCGAAGCGGTCGTGACGGTGGGCGCGGCTGCGCTGAAGCCGTTCGACCGGTGGTGGGCCAAGGGGCTGCACCCCGCGAGCCCGACCGTCTTCCCGCAGGTGGTGGGCGCGGACGGGGTGGGACGCCTGGAGGACGGCACGCGGGTGGCCTTCTTCGGGCCGGTCGCGCCGCACGGCGGGATGGCGGAGCGGGCACTCGTGCGGCAGGGCATGTGGTTCCCCGTCCGGGACGGTGTGGACGACGTGATGGCGGCCGCCCTGCTGAACCCCGGCGGCGCGGCATGGAAGACGGTCGTGTGGGAAGGCGGGGCGGGCCCGGGAAAGGCGGTGCTGGTGCTCGGCGCCACCGGAGCGTCCGGACGGATCGCGGCGCAGGTGGCGAAGCGGGAAGGGGCCCGGGTGGTCGCGGCCGGACGCGACCGGGCGGTCCTCGACGCGCTGGCCGGACGCGGCGCCGACGCGGTGGTCCGGCTCGACCGTCCGAAGGACGAGGTGGTCGAGGCCATCGCCGCGCACGGACCGTACGACCTGGTCGTCGACTACCTGTGGGGCGCTCCGGCGGAGGCCGCGTTCGCGGCGCTGGCGCGGGGCGGCGATCGGCGCGTCCGGTACATCCTGGTCGGCATGTCTGCGGGGGAGGCGGCGGAGATCCCCGCCATGGCCCTGCGCGCCGCGCCGGTCGAGGTGGCGGGCAGCGGCGCGGGCGGCTCGCCGCCGATCGCGGAGGCGGCGGCCGCGTTCGACCGGATGCTCGGGCTGGTGGCCGAGGGCGAGATCGTGCTCGACATCGAGGCCGTTCCGCTCGCCGGCGTCGAGGACGCCTGGACGCGTCCCGAGAACGGGCGCCGCATCGTCTTCGTCCCCTGAGGCAGGGCCGGAACCGGCGGCGGAGCGTGAGCGCGGATTGTCGGTGGCGGGTGGGAGGGTGCGGCGCGTGGGGATTCATGTGGCGAGCCGACGGCGGGCGCGGGCGTCGGTGGAGGCGGAGTGGCCGGGGGCGGTGGTGCTCGACGTGACGTCGCGGGGGCCGCGGCCGTGGGTGCGGTTCAGCCCGTTCTACCCGCACGGCGGCATACCGGTGCCGTTGTCGGACGGGGCGACGGGCGCGTCGGTCGAGGGGATCTGGCAGGCGCTGAAGGTGTTCGAGGGCCACGACGTCGACCCGGCCCGGCTGGCGATCACGTCGATGAAGGGCATCAAGCGGACGGTCCGCAAGTACGGGCCGGTGCGCGGGCACCGGGCGGGGCTCGACGGGGACGAGCTGCTGCCGTACGGGCGGGCGCGCCGCGAGATCTACCTGCCCGCGTACCGGTGGGTGCTGGAGAACGAGGTCGCCGACCTGGTCGAGGAGGTGCGGCGGCTGGGCGAGGTGGTGCTGCTCGACTACACCGTCAACGGGGACGTGGACGACCTGTCCAAGCCGCTGTCGCACGCGGCGCTGATCGGCCTGTTC
This sequence comes from Actinomadura sp. NPDC048394, assembly GCF_040651755.1. NCBI lineage: Bacteria > Bacillati > Actinomycetota > Actinomycetes > Streptosporangiales > Thermomonosporaceae > Actinomadura > Actinomadura sp. NPDC048394. The sequence goes on from NZ_JBEZJL010000032.1 coordinate 35,253, forward strand.
GCCGAGAACCGGTGGCCCTGACCGGCGCGGACGCCCGCGAAGACCGGTGGCCCTGACCGGCGCGGACGCCCGCGAAGACCGGTGGCCCTGACCGGCGCGGACGCCCGCGAAGACCGGTGGCCTGAGTGGCGCGGACGTCGGCGAGATCCGGCGGCCCTGGGTGGCGCGGACGCCGCCCTGCGAGGCGTCCGCGCGCGAGGACGTCCGCCCGTCAGGCACGTCCGCTGGTCGGGCGCAGCCGCTCGTCGGGCGCGCCTGCCGGTCGGGCGCGCCTGCCGCTTGTCGGGCGTGGCCGGTGGTCGGGCGTGGCCGGTGGTCAGGCGCGGTTGCGGGTGAAGCGGCCCGCGAACGCCCAGCCGAGGCCGAGCAGCACGCCGCCGATCGCGGCGACGAGGCCGAGGGCGGGGGTGTCCAGCATGGCGAGGAGGCCGATGAGCAGCCCGTAGAGGATCGTGAGGGCGAACAGGGCGGCCCGGATGGGGTTGTTGTTCATGCCCGCAATGCTCCCGGCGGCCGGGCGGCAGTACTATCCACCGGTCGGTGGACAGGCGGGCCGCGCAGGCGCGCCGGGGGAGCGGGCAGGTCATGAGCGGTGTCGACCCGGGCGTGGCCCGGGCGGAGGACGTCTGGTACCGGTCGTACCCGTTCTGGGACGCGTACTTCGCGCTGGTGCTGGTCGGCACGGTCGCGGCGACGGCGGCGGACGGGCTGCCGCCCGGCCGGAAGGCGGCGGCGATCCTGCTGCTGGTGCTGCTGAGCCTGGCGTACGCGGCGCTGGGCCGCAAGGCGCTGCGGTCCCGCGGGGAGCGGCATCCCGGGTGCCGGGTGTACGCGGCGGCGCTGGTGCTGATGTTCGTCCCGGCGACCATGCTGGCGCCGGTGACGTCGACGGGGCTGGCCGCGCTGGCGCCGCAGGTCTACATGGTGTACGGCACGGCGCGCGGCTTCGTGCTGATGGTGGTGCTGTTCTCCGGGGCGATCGGGTCGGCGATGGTGGCGTCCGGCGCGGGCGTGACGCTCTCGCTGGTGATGATGCTGGTGGCCATCGCGTGCAGCGGGCTGCTCGCCACGTTCATCGGCCGGCTCAGCGCGCAGAACCGGGAGCGGGCCCTGCTGATCGACGAGCTGGACCGCACCCGGGACGAGCTGGCGGCGGTGAGCCGGGAGGCGGGCGTGCTCGCCGAGCGGGAGCGGCTCGCCCGCGACATCCACGACACGATCGCGCAGGGGTTCACCAGCATCGTGATGCTGGTGCAGGCGGCGGAGGCGGAGGTCGGGCCGAACCGGCATCTGGACCTGGTGGCGCGGACGGCGCGGGAGAACCTCGCCGAGACCCGCGGGCTGGTCGCGGCGCTGGCGCCGCCCGCGCTGGCGAAGGGGTCGCTGGTGGAGGCGCTGCGGCGGCTCGCCGCGGACTTCGCGCTGCCCGTCGACATGGACGTGGAGGGGGAGCAGCGGCCGCTCGGCGCGGCGGCGGAGGCGGTGCTGCTGCGGGTGGCGCAGGAGGCGCTGGCGAACGTCCGCAAGCACGCGGTCGCGCGGTCGGTGTGGATGTCGCTGGAGTTCGGGGCGGGCGAGGCGCGGCTGACGGTCGCCGACGACGGCCGGGGCTTCGACCCGGAGGCGGTCGCGTCCGGGTTCGGGCTGCGCGGCATGCGCGGGCGCGTCGAGCAGGCGGGCGGCGGCCTCGCCGTGCGCAGCGGCCCCGGCGAGGGCGCCGTGGTCGAGGCGGTGCTGCCGTGCTCCGCGTGATGATCGTGGACGACCATGCGATCGTCCGCGAGGGGCTGCGCGGGATGCTCGCGGCCGAGCCCGGCATGGAGGTGGCGGCGGAGGCGGCGAGCGGCGACGAGGCGGTCGCGCTGGCGCCGCGGGTGCGGCCCGACGTGATCCTGATGGATCTGCGGATGCCGGGCGGGGACGGGGTGAGCGCGATCGAGCGGCTCGGCCCGGGGCACCGGGTGCTGGTGCTGACGACGTTCGAGGACGACGCGGACATCGTCCGCGCCGTCCGGTCGGGTGCGGCGGGCTACCTGCTGAAGGACGCCTCCCGCGCGGACCTGGCCGCCGCGATCCGGGACGTCGCGGCGGGCCGGACGGTGCTGGCGCCGTCGGTGTCGGCGAAGCTGAGCGCGGCGCGGGCGGCGCCCGCGCCGGCGGTGCTGTCGGCGCGGGAGGCGGAGGTCCTCGCGCTGGTGGCGCGGGGGCTGACGAACGCCGAGATCGGCGGGCGGCTGTTCATCGGGCAGGCGACGGTGAAGACGCACCTGCTGCGGGTGTTCGCGAAGCTCGGGGTGTCGGACCGGACGGCGGCGGTGATGGCCGCGATCGAGCAGGGCGTGCTGCCGCCGCCCTGAGCCCGCCCGTCACTCCTCGGTGGCGGGGCTGCCGCCCGCGACGACCTCGGCGAGCAGGTCCTCCTCGGTGGCGCCGCGCCGCCAGTAGCCGGTGAAGGTGACGTCGCGGCGGTGCAGGCCGCGCTCGTTCACCAGGTGCCGGCGCAGCGCCTTCACGGTGGCGGACTCGCCCGCGATCCACGCGTACGCGCCGTCCGGGACGGACGCGCCGCGCACCGCGTCGAGCAGCCCGCCCGCGCCGACCCAGCCGATGTCGGCGTCGGCGTCGCTCGGCAGGTCCTGCCGGTCGTCCGGGTGCGGGGTCTCGACGAACACCCGCGCGGGCGTCCCGGCGGGCAGCCAGGCGAGGTTCCCGGCGATGGCGGGGAGCGCGGTGAGGTCGCCCGCGATGACGACGGGCCGTCCGGGCGGCGGCCGGAAGTCGCAGCCGCCGTTGTCGGGGCCGGTCGGGCCGAGCACCACGACGCGGTCGCCGGGCACGGCCGCCGACGCCCAGCGGGACGCCGGGCCGGACGTCCCGCCGGGGTGCAGCGCGAAGTCGACGTCGAGCTCGCCGGGGCGCTGCGCCCGCACGGTGTAGGAGCGCATGATGCCGCGCTCGGCCGGGTCGAGCGCGCGCCAGTCGGCGAACCAGGTGTCGGCCGACCAGTCGTCCGGCATGACGGGCGCGTCCTGGTGCGGGTGCGGCAGGAAGATCTTGAACCGCTGGTCGCGCCCGCCGGTGGCGAAGCCGCCGGGGCCGCCGTCCAGGCACGCCCCGCCGAAGGTGACGCGGACCATCGAGGGCCCGAGTCGCGCGGTCCGCAGGACGTGCAGGTCGAAGAAGGCGTACGGGTGGCTGGGGGTCCTCATCGCTGTGCCTTTCGGTGAACGCGGGCCGGCGGGCCCGGCCGCTGGGTCAGCCGGTCTTCTTCGCGGTGCGGATGGTCTGGGCGAGGGCCTCGATGATCGGGGCGCAGCCCTCGTAGGAGAAGCGGGGTTCGGGCTGCCACGCGATGACCTGCCCGGCCTTCACCGCCGGAAGGTCCTTCCAGGACGGCTTCGAGCCGAGGTCCTTGGGCTGCAGCGCCTGCGTGCGGCTGTCGAGCATGATGACGTCGGCCTTGTACTTGCCGGCGTTCTCCCAGCTCAGGTCCTCGAAGTAGCCGTCCTGGCCGAGCTTGTCCGGGACGACGAGGTCGACGCCGAGCTGCTTGAAGTAGATGAGGTCGGTGTTCTTGTTCGGGCTGGAGGCGTAGAAGAGGTCGGGGCTGGCGGACGCGGCGAGCACCTTCAGCCCGGCGTTGGCCTTCGCGGCGGCGCGCAGCGACTCGACGGCCTTGTCGAAGCGGGCCTTCGCGGCGGTGACCTTGGCGGACTTCAGGTCGGCGCCGAGCGCGGCGGCGAGCGCGGCGGTCCGCTCGATCGGCTTCGGCAGCGCGACGTCGCCGGCGGAGATCGCGGCCTGCGGCGCCAGCGCGTAGATCTTGTTCTTGCTCTCCGCCGGAACGTAGAACAGCTCGTCCTTCACGAACATGTTGTCCACGAGCAGGTCGGGCCGCAGCGAGGCGTACTTCTCGATGTTGAACTCGCCGTAGGCGTTGCCGATGATGGTGAGCCGGTCGACGGGCAGGTTCCCGGCCTGCGGGTCGGGCTTGCCGTCCTTGAGCTTCGTCGGGCCGTACACGCCGACGATCTGCTGGTCGACGCCGAAGTCGTAGAGGGCGGCGAGGGCGCCGACGTAGCCGACGACGCGCTGCGGGCGCGCCTTGAGCCGGATCGCGGTGCCGCGGTCGTCGGTGAACGTCCACCCGCCGCCGGACGGGGACGCGCCCGACCCGCCGTCCCCGCCCCCGCCGCACGCGCTGATCAGGGCGCCGAGGGCGACGGCGCCGCCGGCGCCGAGGAAGCCGCGGCGGGTGAAGGAGGAGGAGGGGATTGTCCGCATTTTCGGCTGCTCATCTCTGATCGAACGTGGTGGCCGGATTCCGGCCCGATGGGCGCTTAGGTTAACCTAACCTAAGTCGTTGTCCAGTGGCAGGGGGCGGGCCGCCGCCCCCGTCCGTCCCCCCGGAGCCAGCCCGTGCCGTTGACCAGAACCGCGCAGCCGACGGCCCCAGCGCGCGCGCCCGCCGCCCCTGCGCCGGCACCGGCGCGGCGCCATTCCGCCCGCGCGTTAGGCCTCGTCGCGGCGGTGCTCCTCCTGCTGGCCGTCCTCGTGCTGAGCCTCGCCGTCGGCGCGAAACCGCTGTCGATCGGGCAGGCGTGGGACGGCCTCCTGCACCGCGGCTCGGGCTCCTACACCGTCGTCCACCAGATGCGCCTGCCGCGCACCCTGCTCGGGCTGCTCGCCGGCATCGCGCTCGGCCTGGCGGGCGCGGTGATGCAGGCGCTCACCCGCAACCCGCTCGCCGACCCCGGCCTGCTCGGCATCAACGCGGGCGCGTCCGCCGCCGTCGTGTCCGCGATCTCCTTCCTCGGCGTCGTCTCGTTCGCCGGGTTCGTGTGGTTCGCGTTCGCGGGCGCCGGGGCGGTCGCCGTCCTGCTGTACGCGGTCGGCGGCGGGCGCGGCGCGACGCCCGCGCGGCTCGCGCTCGCCGGGTCCGCGCTCAACGCCGCGCTGTACTCCTACGTCAACGCCGTCCAGCTGCTCGACACCGCGTCCCTCGACCGGATGCGGTTCTGGACGGTCGGGTCGCTCGCCGCCGCGCAGACGTCCACGGTCGAGAAGGTCGCGCCGTTCGTCGCGGCCGGGCTCGTGCTCGCGCTGCTGCTCGCCCGCCCGCTGAACGCCATGGCGATGGGCGAGGACGCGGCGCGCGCGCTCGGCGCCCGCCCCGGCCGCGCCAAGATCCTCGCGATCGTCGCCGTCACGCTGCTGTGCGGCGCCGCGACCGCGGCCTGCGGGCCGATCATCTTCGTCGGGCTGATGGTGCCGCACCTCGTCCGCGCGCTGACCGGTCCCGACCTGCGGTGGCTGCTGCCGTACTGCGCGGTCCTCGCGCCCGCGCTGATGCTCGCCGCGGACGTGCTCGGACGCGTCATCGTGCGGCCGTCCGAGCTCCAGGTCGGGATCGTGATGGTGGTCGCCGGCGGGCCGGTGTTCCTCTACTTCGTCCGGCGCCCGCGCAGCAAGGCGGTCGCGGCATGAGGCCCGCAGGAGTGAAGGGCGCCGTCATCAGGACGCCGAACGGGCTGTCGCTGCGGTTCCGCCCGCGCGCGCTCGCCGTCGCGGTCCTCTGTCTGGCCGTCGCGCTGGGCGTCGGCGTGCTGCTGATCGGCAGCGGCGACTTCCCGATGAGCCCCGCCGACGTCGTCCGGACGCTGCTCGGGAACGGGACGCCCGCCGACTCGCTGATCGTCAACGAGATCCGGCTGCCCCGCGCCGTGGCCGCGCTCGCGGTCGGCGCCGCGCTCGGGCTGGCCGGCGCGATCTTCCAGTCGCTGACCCGCAACCCGCTCGGCAGCCCGGACGTGCTCGGCTTCACGCAGGGCGCGGCGACCGGCGTGCTCGGCGTGATCGTGCTGGCCGGCGGCGGCAGCGCGGCGGTCGCGGCGGGCGCCGCCGGCGGCGGGCTGCTCACCGGCGCCCTCGTGTACGCGGTGGCCGGCCGGCACGGCGCGCACGGGCAGCGGCTGATCCTCGTCGGCATCGGCGTCGCCGCGATCCTCACCGGCGTGAACGGCTACCTGCTCACCCAGGCGAAGATCACCGACGCGGCGCGCGCCGTGCTGTGGCTGACCGGCAGCCTGGACGGCCGCGACTGGGCCGACGCGGCGCCCGTCCTCGTCGCGCTCGCCGTCCTCGGCCCGCTCGTCGTGGCCGGCTGCGGGCGGGCGCTGCGGATGCTGGAGATGGGCGACGACGCGGCGCACGGCCTCGGCGTCCCGATCGAGCGGGCCCGGCTGATCATGCTGGCCGCGGCCGTGCTGCTCACCTCGCTCGCCGCGGCGGCGGCCGGTCCGGTGTCGTTCGTGGCGCTGACCGCGCCGCAGCTCGCCCGCCGGCTGACCCGCACGCCCGGCCCCAACCTGCTGCCGTCCATGTGCATGGGCGCGGCGCTGCTGGCGGCCGCCGACTGGGCCGCGCAGCGCGCGTTCACCGGCCACCAGCTCCCGGTCGGCGTGGTGACCGGGCTGCTCGGCGGCGGATACCTGGTCTGGCTCCTCGTGACCCAACGCAAGACGGGACGGATCTGAATGAAGGACGCGAACGCGCGGCTCAGCGGCACGGGCCTCACCCTGGCCTACGACAAGCGCACGATCACCCGGGACCTCGACGTCACGGTGCCGGACGGCTCGTTCACCGTGATCGTCGGGCCGAACGCGTGCGGCAAGTCGACCCTGCTGCGGGCGCTCGCGCGGATCCTCAAGCCCGCGTCCGGCACCGTCGTGCTGGACGGCGAGCCGATCGCGGCCTGGCCCGCCAAGAAGCTCGCCCGCACCCTCGGGCTGCTGCCGCAGTCGTCGATCGCGCCGGAGGGGATCACGGTCGCCGACCTGGTGTCGCGCGGCCGGTACCCGCACCAAGGGCTGCTGCGGCAGTGGTCGCGCGAGGACGAGCGGGTCGTCGCCGAGTCGATGGAGGCCACCGGTGTCGGCGCGCTCGCGGACCGTCCGGTGGACGAGCTGTCCGGCGGGCAGCGGCAGCGGGTGTGGATCGCGATGGCGCTCGCGCAGCAGACGCCGCTGCTGCTGCTGGACGAGCCGACCACCTACCTCGACATCGCGCACCAGATCGAGGTGCTGGACCTGTGCGCGCGGCTGCACGAGGAGGGCCGCACCGTCGTCGCCGTCCTGCACGACCTGAACCACGCCGCGCGGTACGCCACCCACATGATCGCGATGCGGGACGGCGCGATCGTGGCGGAGGGCGAGCCGGAGACCGTGGTGACGGCGGAGCTGGTCGAGGAGGTGTTCCGGCTGCCGTGCCGGGTGATCGACTGCCCGGAGACGGGGACCCCGCTCGTCGTCCCGGCCGCCCGCGCCGTCCGCACCGCCCGCGCGGCGGGGTGACGGGACCGCGCGGCGGGGTGACGGAGGGCACAGGTCGCTCGGCGCCGGAATAGTTGTACGCTTACAACGGTTATAGGCGTACAACGATTGGAGTCCGCTTGACCGACCTCACCCCCCGCCGGCGGATGCTGGTGCTGGCCATCTGCTGCATGAGCCTGCTCATCGTCAGCCTGGACAACACCATCCTGAACGTGGCGCTGCCCACCCTGCGGCGCGAGTTCCACAGCTCCGTGTCCGGCCTGCAATGGACCATCGACGCCTACCTCATCGTCCTCGCCTCGCTGCTCATCCTGGCCGGCTCCACCGCCGACCGGATCGGCCGCCGCCGCGTCTTCCAGAGCGGGCTCGCGCTGTTCGTGCTCGGCTCGGTGCTGTGCAGCCTCGCCCCGTCCCTCGGCTGGCTCGTCGCCGCCCGGGTCGTGCAGGCCGTCGGCGGCTCGATGCTCAACCCGGTCGCCATGTCGATCATCACCAACGTGTTCACCGAGCCCCGCGAGCGCGCCCGCGCCATCGGCGTGTGGGGCGCCGTCGTCGGGCTCAGCATGGCGATGGGACCGCTCGTCGGCGGCGTCCTCGTCGACTCGGTCGGCTGGCGGTCGATCTTCTGGCTGAACGTGCCGATCGGCCTCGCCGCGCTCGCGCTGACCGCGCGGTACGTGCCGGAGTCCCGGGCCGAGCGGCCGCGCCGCGCCGACCCGGCCGGCCAGGCCTTCATGATCGTCCTGCTCGGCACCCTGACCTACGCGATCATCGAGGGGCCCGGGCGCGGCTGGGGAGACCCCGCCGTCCTCGGCGCCGCCGCCCTCGCCGCGCTCAGCCTCGCCGGGTTCGTCCGGCACGCGCTGCGCGCCCCCGAACCGCTGATCGACCTGCGCTTCTTCCGCAGCGTCCCGTTCACCGGCGCGACCGTGATCGCGGTGTCGATGTTCGCCGCGTTCGGCGGCTTCATGTTCCTGAACGCCCTGTACCTCCAGGACGTGCGGGGCATGTCGGCGCTGCACGCCGGCCTGTACCTGCTGCCGATGGCCGCGATGAGCGCCGTGTTCGCGCCGCTGTCCGGACGACTCGTCGGCACCCGCGGCCCCCGTCCCTCGCTCGTCGCCGCGGGCGCCGCGACCCTCGCCAGCGCCGTGCTCGTCGCCGCGTTCGACGCCGAGACCCGCGACGTCACGCTGTTCACCGCCTACGTGCTGTTCGGCATCGGGTTCGGCATGGTCAACTCGCCGATCACCAACACCGCGGTGTCCGGGATGCCGCGCGCGCAGGCCGGCGTCGCCGCCGCGGTCGCCTCCACCAGCCGGCAGGTCGGCAACGCGCTCGGCGTCGCGGTGATCGGCGCGGTCCTCGCCGCCGGCACGTCCGGCGCGCGCTCCGGCGGCTCCGGCTTCGTGGACGCCGCCCGCCCGGCATACTGGGTGCTGGCCGGCTGCGCCGCCGTCGTGCTGGTGCTCGGCGTCCTCACCACCGGGCGCCGCGCGGCCCGCAGCGCGGAGCGGACGGCCGCGCTGTTCGAGACCGCCGAGCCGGCCCCCGGCGGACGCCATGTGACGGGAGCGAGCACCCGATGAACCAGTCCGGCCCCGCGTCCGGCGGATCGTCCGCCCCCGCGGCGGGCGACCGGCCGGACGACCCGGCCGTCCGCGCCTGGCGCAACCTCGGCATCCTGATGCACGAGCGCAGCGACCGGCGCGCCGAGGTCACCGAGGCGCTCGGCATGAGCTTCTTCCGGGTCAAGGCGCTGCGCCGGCTGGCCGCCGCGCCCGAGCCGCTCACCCTGCGCGGCCTCGCCGACCGGCTCGTCTCCGACCGCCCCTACGTCACCCTCGTGGTCGACGACCTGGTCGAGCGCGGGCTGGTCGAGCGCACCGAGAACCCGGCCGACCGGCGCTCCAAGCTCGTGACGGTCACCGACGCCGGGCGCGCCGTCGCCGCCGAGGCCGAGCGGATCCTCAGCACCCCGCCGGCCGCCCTCTACGAGCTCCCACCCGAGGACCTGGCCGTCCTCGACCGGGTCGCCGCCCGCCTGGTCGCGGACGAGTAGCCGGCCGTCACCGCTGGCCGGCCGCGTCCATCCGGGCCCAGTCGGCCTCCCACATCTCGTCGCGGCGGCGGTCGCAGCGGCGCCGGACCAGGACGTAGGCCAGCAGGATCGGCATCGACACGCCGAGGACCGCGGCGGTCGAGGCGTAGGCCGCGTCGGTGACCGTGCGGCTGTGCGGGCGCGGCCGGACCGTCGGGTCGCCCTTCGCGTCGATCCAGATCGTCCGGTGCGCGCCGACCTTCGCGTTCTTCCAGGCGGGCAGCGTGCCCGTGCGGGTCGTGCCGCCGGTGCCGGGCCATCTGGCCTGCACGGTCTCGTGGATGTAGCGGTCGCCGGACGAGCCGATGCCGCCCGTCGAGGTGACGGTCGCGACGACCTCGTGCCGCTGCGCGCGCTCGGCGCGTTCGGCGTTGCTCCCGGCGTGGTACGACCACGTCCCCGCCCAGAACGCCAGCGGCGGCGCCACCACGAGCATCAGCAGGAGCAGCCCGAACCCGATCAGCCGCTGGACGCGGTCGATGTGCCGGCGCAGCTCGTTGTGCTCCAGGCCGCATCTCCGGCGCAGCCTGACGAGCGACCCGCCGGCACGTCCGACGCCGGACCCGCGCATCTGCGTCACCTCCCCGGGGCGTGCCCACCCGGCAGGGGGTCCTGGACCCTCTTTTCCCAGGATATTCCCGAGTTCCAAGATCGGCACATGACCGGTGACCGAATCCTTTCCCAGCCAGGGCCCGGTATGTCGATGCGGTGGCCGGATCCGGCCACCGCATCGGCGGATCCCGGCGCCCTCAGGTGGTCCGCGGCGCCGCGGGACGGACGCCGTCCGCCGCCCGCACCAGCTCGTCCAGCCCGCCCTGCACGCCCTTCGCCAGGACGTCCAGATCCGGCATCGCGTCGAAGTCGCCGGTGATCCCGAAATGCAGCGTCCCGCAGTAGGACACGATCGCGGTCGCGACCCGGATGCCGCCGGTCAGCGGCACGTACGGGTGCATCTCCAGGACGCGGCGCCCCATCACGTACAGCGGGAAGTCGGGGCCCGGCACGTTCGTCGTCACCGTCTGCACGATGTCCTGCCGCAGCCGCACCGGGATCCGCGCGGCCAGCGACAGCAGCGCCGGCGCGACCGCCGTGTCGGTGAGCCGGGTGATCGCCTGCGTCCCCGCGGCCTGGTTGCTGCGCTTGACGTCGTCGGTCTGCTCCCGGACGCGGCGCAGCCGCTCGAGCGGGTCGTCCACGCCGACCGGCAGGTTCACGAACACGGCCGCGACCCGGTTGTTCAGCTCGCCGCGCTCGTCCGCGGCGCGGTGCGACACCGGCACCGCCGTCCGCACGATGGTGTCGTCCTCCAGCCGCCCCCGCGCGTTCAGCAGGTCGCGGTACCCGGCCGACACCGCGGTCAGCACGATGTCGTTGACCGTCCCGCCGAGGGCCTTGCGGGCCGCCTTCACCTCGTCCAGCGGCACCCGCTGCCAGCACCAGCGCCGGTGCGGGCCGATCGGCCCGTTCAGGCCGCCCGCCGACGGGCTGGCGAACCGGGCGGTCGCGCGGGTCAGGCCGGACGCGAACTCGCGCAGCCGGTTCGCCTCCCGGACCGCGCCCGCGCTGCGCGCCACGTCGGTGAGCTGGCGCAGCGGGCGGAAGACGGTGCGGCGCGCGGCGTCCGCCAGCAGCGCCAGGTCGGACGGCTCGGCCTCCGGCTCCCACGGCTCGCCCTCGCGGGGCTGCTCGAACTCGGGGGACAGGTCGAACATGACCGTCGCCAGGTCCATGCCGGCGATGCCGTCGACCATGCAGTGGTGCACCTTGGCGATCAGCGCCCAGCGCCCGTCGGCCAGGCCCTCGACCAGCCAGATCTCCCACAGCGGCTTCGCCGGGTCGAGGCGCTGCGCGAGCACCCGCCCGGACAGGTTGCGGAGCTGCTCGTCGTTGCCCGGTGCCGGGAGGGCGGTGTGCCGGACGTGGTACAGGATGTTGAAATGCGGATCGTCCACCCAGACGGGCCGGCCGAGGTGCAGCGGGACGCCCCGCACGCGCTGCCGGTACCGGGGGACGAGGGGCAGCTTCGCGGCGATCGTCCTGACCACGTCGCCGTACGAGGGCGCGGGCCCCTCGAAGACGACCACCGAGGCGACGTGCAGGGGCGTGTTCTCGTCCTCCAGGAGGTAGAAGCTGGCGTCCAGTCCGCTCATCCGATGCACGGGCTCACCGTCTTTCTGCCGCGGTTCCGCGGGGTCGGGGGGAAAGCGCCACCGGCCGGGCCGCCGGGGCGCGGGCGGCGGAGCAAGTCACGCTAACCAGATGCCGCGCGAGCCACGGGATGAACGCGCCCGGTGTGAGCGATGTGGCATCCGAGCCTGGCCGCATCCGGCCATTTCTTTTCCGACCCTTGCTTCCTCGACGAACCGCGAGGTCAGCGGGCGGCCATGGTCTCCGCCGGCTCCGGCGCCGGCTCCGCGCCGTCCCGCCGCGCCCCCGCCACCAGCGCCAGCACGGCGCCCAGCACGCACATCCCCGCCGTGATCCAGAAGATCTCCCGGTACTCGGCCCGCAGCGCGTCCCGCACCGCCGCCTTGTACACGGTCATCTCCTTCGCGAACTCCGCCTTCGACATCAGGAACGGCAGCGGCGGCTGCAGGTGCGCCGTCAGCACGTGGAACCGGTGGAAGCCCCACGCCGACAGCGCCGAGATCCCGATCAGCATCCCCATCATCCGCGCGACCACCACGGCCGCCGACGCCACCCCGTGCCGGGCCGGCGGCACGAACGCCAGCACCGCCGACGACACCGGCGCGATCACCAGGCCCAGCCCGAGCCCCGTCACGACCAGGTCGGCGTCCATCCGCGGCAGCGGCCCGTACGACGCGTGCGCCAGGTCCGCCGGCCATCCCGCGATCAGCACGTAGCCGGCCGCGGACACCAGCATCCCCGCCGCCATCGGCCACCGCTCGCCCACCCGCCGCGCCACGAACCCGCCCGCGACCGCCGCGACCGGCAGCGCCACCAGGAACCGCGTCAGCAGCAGCGCGCCCTCGGTCTCGTCCTTGTTCAGGACGGTCTGCGCGACCAGCACCACGTCCACCAGCGTCACCATCAGCGCGGCCCCCGACAGGAAGCTCACGCCCAGCGTCGCCAGCAGCGGCCCGCGCCGCACACCGCCGAGGTCCAGCAGCCGCGTCCGGGCCTTGACCTCCCACACCACGAACACCAGGAGCACCACCGCGCCCGCGGCCATCACCGGCAGCCCCCACGACGGCAGCGCCGACCTCTCCGGATCCGGGTTGTAGACCCCCACGACCAGCAGCGCCAGCCCCGCCGCGAGGAGCAGCCCGCCCACCACGTCCACGCCCGCACGCGGCCCCGCCGGCCGCCCGCCCGGCACCGTGAACTGCACCGCCGCGATCGCGAGCACCGCCAGCGGCACGTTGATCCAGAAGATCGCGCGCCACTCCAGCGCCGCCGCGATCCCCGCCCCGTACAGCGGCCCGAGCACGCTCCCCAGCTCCTGCGCCGCGCCCACCGCGCCCAGCACCACCGGACGCCGCCGCTCGTCCCACAGGTCCCCGGCCAGCGCCATCGTCACCGGCAGCAGCGCACCGCCCGCGATCCCCTGGACGACCCGTCCCGCCGTCAGCACCGGCACGGTCCCCGCCAGCGCCGTCACCACCGACCCGGCCGCGAAGAACACCAGGCACGCCTGCAGCACCGGGCGCCGCCCGAACCGGTCCGACAGCTGCCCGAGCAGCGGCATCGCCGCCACGTACCCGAGCAGGAACCCGGTCAGCACCGGCGTGATCCGCTCCAGCCGGTTCACCGGGACGTTCAGGTCCTTCACCACCGGCATCAGGATCGTCGTCACGACATAGGCGTCCAGCGCGGCCAACAGAACCACCGCGCCGCCGGCCCCGATCGCGATCCCGCGCCGCGCGGTCACTTCGGCGCGCTGATCGTGTAGGGGGCGTCGAAGTCGGTGAACGTGATCACCACGGCGCCCGCGTCCTTCGGGAACGCGCCCCGCACCTTCAGCAGCCGCCCGTCGGCCTTGCTCACCCACACCTGTCCGGCGAGGTCGTCGTTGATCCCCGGGATCAGCCCGCCGACCTGGTCCTGCGGCAGCGTCGCCCCGACCCGGTAGGCCTCCTTGCCGTTCACCTTCTCCACGGCCTCGGCCTTCGGCGCCTTCAGCGAGGTCAGCAGCTTCGGGATGCCGCGGTTCGGGTCGAGGACCGCCGACGGGTCGTACACCGCGGACGCCATCGACTTCGGCAGCTTCCGCCAGCCGCCCGTCCCCGCGTCCAGGTAGAACGTGTCGCCCTTCGCGACGACCTTCGCCTCGACGTTCTGGCCCGACTGCTCCAGGGTCAGCGTGCCCTGCGCGTCGCCGTCGCGCAGCAGCTTCATGTCGCCGCCCTTGACCATGATCGGCGTCTTGCCGTCCGACGTCACCGTGAACGCGACGCTCTTCAGGGCCGCCATGGCGGTGGCCGACCGCTGCAGCGCCTGCGCCCCGTCGAAGTCCGCCTTCGGCGCCGGCTTGCCGGATCCGCCGCCTCCGCAGGCACCGGCCAGCAGCACGAGCGACAGGGGGACGAGACCGAGGATTCGTCTGGACATACGCGGACCCTACCGACCGGTCACCTCACCCGTCACTCGGTACCAGGTCTGACCTTCCCTCGTCCTCCAGAGGGACCCCCGGGCGCCGCGTGCAGGCGTCAGGAACGAAGGGTGCGCAGGCCGGTGCGGATTTCGTCGACCAGGATCCCGGGCTGTTCCAAAGCCGCGAAGTGCCCGCCCCTGTCGGCCTCGCCGTAGTGGATCAGATCGCTGTAGGCGTCTTCGATCCAGGTTCGGGGCAGGCGGGGGATGTCCTTCGGGAAGACGGTCACCGCGACCGGAAGCGACAGCTTCGGGCCGGCGAAAGTGCTCGATCTGTTCTCCCAGTAGATGCGGCCGGACGACGCCGCGCTGTTGGTGAACCAGTACAGGGATATCGCGTCGAGCATGTCGTCCATGCTGAGGGCGTCCTCGGCGAGCCCCTGGTTGTCGGTCTTGGACTGGAACTTCTCGTAGATCCAGGCCGCCTGACCGGCGGGGGAGTCCGCCAGCGCGAATCCGACGGTCTCCGGCTTCGTGCCCTGAAGGTGGTTCGATCCGCCGAGAGCGCCGGTGTAGAGGGCGAGGGTCTCCACGGCGTATTGCTGTTCGGGCGACAAGGTGTCGGGTATCTGTGCCGGAAAGGCGTACTGGGTGTTCAGGTGAATTCCGAGGAGCCCCTCAGGTCGCATGGCCCCGAGGGCGGTGGTGACGACGGCACCCCAATCGCCCCCTTGCGCGGCCCATCTCGTGTAGCCGAGACGCTTCATCAGCTCCACCCACGCGTTAGCGATGCGCGATACGGTCCATCCGGTCTCCCTGGGCTTCTGGGAGAACCCGAACCCGGGGAGCGACGGGACGACGACGTCGAAGGAATCGGCGGCGTCTCCTCCGAACGAGACCGGATCGGTCAGCGGGCCGATCAGCTTCAGGAACTCGACGATCGAGCCCGGCCATCCGTGCGTGAGCACCAGCGGCATCGCGTCGGGATTCTTGGACCTGACGTGGATGAAGTGGATGTCCAGCCCATCGATCTCGGTCAGGAACTGGGGGAAGCGGTTGAGCGCGGACTCCAGGCGCCGCCAGTCGTAGCCGTGCTCCCAGTGGTCGACCAGGGATCTGGCGTTCTCCAGGCGGACTCCCTGCGACCAGTCGTCCACCGTTTCCGGATCGGGCCATCGAGTCCGGGCCAGCCGCCGCTTCACGTCGTCGATCTCCGAATCGGGGATCGACATGGTGAACGGGCGGACGGGCGTCGGTGCGGTCATCGCGTTCTTCTCCTGAGCTCGAAGCACGGCGCAACTCTCATTGCACACCAGTGTGCATTGCACATCGATGTGCAGCCTACGCCGTTGCTCACCGGTGTGCAACAATGCCGTCGTGCCCACCGCGTCCTCCCGTGTGCGCTCGATGAACGAGACACGCGATCGCATCCTCGACGTCGCCCTCGATGTGCTGGGAGGGAACCCCGACGCCGGCATGGGCGACATCGCCTCCGCCGCCGGCGTCGTCCGCCGCACGGTCTATGGCCACTTCCCCTCGCGCCTGGACCTGGTGCGGACACTCACGGAACGGGCCGTCGCCGAGATGGCGGCCGTGCTCACCGAGGTCAACGCCTCCGGCGCGGAAGCGGACTCGGCGTGGGTCGAGTTCATCGCCCGCCTCTGGCCGGTGGCGCACCGGTACCGGGTGCTGCTGGCGCTGCGCCGCGGCGAGTACGGGGAGGCGATCCACGGCCTGCTCGGGCCCCTCGATGAGCTCCTCGCCGACCTTGTGGAACGGGGCCAGGGCAGCGGCGTGTTCGCACGGCACCTGCCGCCGGGCGTCCTGAGCCAGGTCGCCTATGGCGCCGTGTTCGCCATCGCGGACAGCGACCTGCCGAACGGCGCCCGGGCGGCGACGATCACGAGCCTGCTGATGCTGGGAGTCCCCGAGCCCCGCGCCATCGCCCTCCTGGACGACCAGCCCTGACCCGCAGCACCTTCCGGACGTGCATCCACGCGCCGGGGAAGTCGGCCGAGGACCACACCCCGCGCGCGCCTTCAGGACCACCAAGCTGCCGGGGGCGGCTGGGGGCCGTACCCCGCGCGCAGGTTCAGGTGAGCGCGAACCGGTACCGGGAGGGGGCGTGGGGGCGGAGCCCCCACATCGGGGGTCTGGGGGTCGCCCCCCAGAAAGACACCACGAGCGGGGGAAGGCGGCCGAAGGCCGACGAACAGCGCGACCGTAGGGCGGGCGGGACTCGAACCCGCGACCGGGAGATTATGAGTCTCCTGCTCTGACCAGCTGAGCTACCACCCCGGAGGCGGCGCCCCTTCGGTGACGCTGCGGTCGGGGGCGTGCCGGGTGTCATCTTAGCGGCGGGGTGTCGGCGGGGGCCAGCGAGAAGCGGCCGGGGCGGTGGTCAGGCGGGCCAGGTGGGGCGGCGCTTGTCGAGGAAGGCGTGCATGCCCTCTTGGGCTTCGGGGGTCTGGCTGGAGGCGGCCATGACTTCGACGGCGTAGGTGTAGGCGTCGGTTTCGGGGCGGTCGAGCTGGGCGTACATGGCCTGTTTGCCGAGGGCTTTGCTGCGGGGGCTGCCTTGGGTGGCGCGCTGGAGGAGGGCGAGGGTGGCCTTGTCGAGGTCGTCGTCGGGGACGGCGTAGTTGATGAGGCCCCAGTCGGCGGCGGTGGCGGCGTCGATGGTGTCGCCGGTGAGGGCCATTTCGGCGGCGCGTTTGCGGCCGATGTTGCGGGAGATGGCGACGAGGGGGGTGTGGCAGAACCAGCCGCCCTTGCCGCCGGGGGCGGCGAACGCGGCGCTTTCGGCGGCGACGGCGAGGTCGCAGGACGCGACGAGCTGGCAGCCGGCGGCGGTGGCGAGGCCGTGCACGCGGGCGATGACGACCTGCGGGACGGACTGGATGGTCTGCATGAGGTCGGTGCAGACGCGCAGGAGGTCGCGGACGTCGGCGTGGGACGCGCCGGCCATGTCGGCGAAGTCGTGCCCGGCGGAGAAGACGGGGCCGTTGGCGGCGAGGATCACGCCGCGCGCGTCGGTGGCGGCGATCTCGGTGAACGCGTCGGTGAGCTGCAGGAGGAAGGTGCGGGACAGAGCGTTGCGGCGGCGCGGGCGGTTCATGGTCACGGTGGTGTAGGGGCCGTCGCGGTCGATGAGGACATCGGTGGTTTCGCTCATGCTTCTGACGTTACGTCAGACCCTCGTCGTACGGTGGGCTCGTCCACGGACGCCGAGGGGGTATGGCCTTGAAGCTGCTCACTGCCACCAACTCCAGCCAGGGTTTGCGCGACAACGACTTCGACTGGTGCGTCGAGGGGGAACTGGTGCACATCGGCGTGGTGTGCGCCCGTGACCGGGACGACCCGGACGGCGGCTGCGGGTGCGGCCGTTCGTTCGCGGGGCTGAACTCGCACCGTGCGACGACGACGGCGATGGTGCGGGAGGTGCCGGGGTTCACCGATGAGGACTATGTGGAGGCGATCCGCTCGAGCCTGGAGCAGCAGGGGTGCGATCCGTCGTTCGCGGAGCACGACGCGGCGCTGCTGCGCTGCCTGGTGCGCGACTGGCCGGTGGGGGTGATCGTGGAGCGGCGGCTGAATGAGATCGTGGTCAGGCAGGTCGTGCAGCCCTGACCAGGAGGTGCGTTGTGCTCGTTGCGTTCTCGGTGACCCCGCTCGGTGCGGGGGAGGACGTCGGTGAACTGGTGGCGGAGGCGGTGCGGGTGGTGCGGGCGAGCGGCCTGCCGAACCGCACGGACGCGATGTTCACGACGGTGGAGGGGGAGTGGGACGAGGTGATGGCGGTGGTGAAGGCCGCGACGGACGCGGTGGCGGCGCGGGCGCCGCGGGTGAGCCTGGTGGTGAAGGCGGATCTGCGGCCGGGGGTGACGGGCGCGCTGGACGCGAAGGTGGAGTCCGTGGAGCGCTACCTGTCCGGGGGCTGAGCGGGGTCTAGGCCAGCCAGTCGGAGATCTCGTCGTCGGTGCGGGGGACGGCGCACCAGAGGGCTTCGTCCATGGAGGCGCAGAGGGGGACGCGCTGGTCGAGGCCGAGGACGTGGAACATGCGGCGGGCGAAGGGGCGGGCGCCGACGACGGCGAGGCCGGCGCCGTTGTCCTCGCATCGGCGGGCGCAGTGCGAGACGGCGCGCATGCCTTCGGCGTCGAAGAAGGAGACGCCGGCGATGTCGAGGACGATGGGGCGGGCGGCGAAGTCGAGGAGCCGGGTCCGGACGGCGGGGGCGGACGCGCGGTCCATCTCGCCGGTGAGCAGGACGGTGGTGTGCCGTTCGTGCTCGATGACGACCATGGCGACGGCGGTGTCCTTCATGGTGCCCCCAGTGGTTCGGGCCGGTCCCGTGACTCAAAAGCATCGCGCGGGCACGCATGGTTGCCAAGCCGTTGCATCGGATCGGCATGTTCCTGTTCGTTCCGATGGCCCGCCGGACGGGCGCGGGTGCGGCCAGGTGGAACGGGTGCGATCAGGTGAGGCGGGGGCGGTCAGGTGAAGCAGGCGGGGACGCCGCGGGCGCCGCCCCGGGAGAAGGCCTGCAGCCGCTGGGAGGCGGTGCCGTGGTCGCCGGGCCTGGTCCAGGGGGTCCGGTCGCCGATGACCTGGAACGAGTCGACGATCTCGCGGGTGTCGCCGGTCTCGAAGGCGAGGTCGCCGTCGGCGGCGGATCCGTAGAGGACGGCGCCGGCGAGGCAGTCGGCCTGGAGTTCGGCGGCGGCGGAGACGAGGCGGCGCTGGAGGCGGTTCTGGACGGCGTGGCCCCATTCGTGGGCGACGACGAGGTACACCCAGGCGTCGCCGTGCGCGTAGCCGGACCGCATGAGGTGCGCGTCCCAGGCGAGGAAGTCGCCGGCGGGGCAGTATTCGGCGTTGTCGCGTTCGAGGGGTTCGCCGCCGCAGGTGGGCGTGGCGGCGGGGTCGGAGCCGTCGTAGAGGCCGACGACGCGCGGGGACCGGTAGGCGCCGGTGAAGAACCGCGTCCAGTGCCGGCGCCAGAAGCGGTCGGTGATCGCGGTGGCGGTGCGGAGGTCGCCTTCGAACCCGGCCTCGTCGAACCGGCGGGGCGTCGCGGGGGCGTGCGGTGAGGCGGTGGGGGAGCCGGTGGCCCGGGGGCTCTGCGCGGGACGTGCGGGGGCGGCCGTCCGGGCGGCGGCGGTGTACTCGCAGGCGCCGGTGAGCGTCATCGCGGCGGCGAGGGCCGCTGCGGCGATGGGGCGTCGGTTCATGCTGGGGGATACGCACGCGCGCCCCCCGGCGGTCGGGCCGGATCCGGCCGTTATGCCTGGAGCAGCATCCCGGCGGTCTGGACGAGGGCGGTGTTGTCGGCCGCGGCGGTGCCGTCGGGGAGGGTGAGGACGTCTTCGAGGCCGACGCGGACGTCGAGGTTGAAGCGGACGGCGAGCCGGAGGACGGGCCAGGCGCCGCCGTCCTCGCCGTGCAGCAGGACGGGCCGCCCGTGGCCGGTGCCGAGGGCGTGCAGGAGATCCTTCGCGGTGCCGGTCGCGGTCTCCGGGCCGGTGTCGGTGACCTCGGCGAGGACGCGCAGCACCTCGCGGGCGCGCGGCCAGCGCAGGAAGCGCGCGGCGGCCTCGGTGCCGGAGAAGATCCCGGCCTCGACGCCGACGCCGCGGTCGAGGAGGGCCGCGGCGACGTCCTCGGCGCCGTCCTCGTGGAAGTTGACCGACGCGTGGTCGGGCAGGACGGTCCAGGACCGGATCAGCGCGGCGCGTTCGGCGGGGTCGGGCGCGGTCCAGGCGCCGGTGGTGACGCCGACGGGCACGCCCGGCGCGGCCTCGCGGACGGCTTCGAGGGCGGCGGCGACGTGGCCGGGGTCCATCGTGTCGGCGCCGGCGGCGTCGCGGGGGTGCAGGTGGACGTCCTGCGCGCCGACGTCCACCGCCGCGCGGACGACCGCCGCGAGCTCGTCCGGCGTGACCGGGACGCCCTGCGCCCGGCTCCCGTTCGGACAGACCTGGAGCATGCTCCGATTCTCTCAGTAGCCGGTCAGGGCGTTATCACGCAGGGGCCGCCGTCGCAGACGTCGACGGTCTGCCCGGTGGTCAGGAAGATCGCCTTCTGCCTGCGTGCGTCGGCGTTACTGCGCGGGTCGGAGTGCGGGTCGCGGCCCTCGGTGGGCGGGGTGTTCGTGGTCGGCGGCGCGGGGGAGCCGCTGTCCCAGACGACCATCGCGGAGCCGCCGGTGGACGCGCCGAACGTCGGGATGTTCCAGTACGGGACGACGTCGAGGCTGCGTCCGGGCCGGACGGTCGGGGCGTGGATCCGGGCGCCGATGGTGCGGGCCTCGACCTCGGCGGCGACGGTCGCGACCTGGTGGTCGCCGAACGCGACGTGCATCAGCACCTGGTGCTTCGGGGTGCCCGGGTACGGGTGGTCGGTCATGTGCCAGGCGTACCCGTCGGCCTCGCCGCGGTCCCACAGCATCTGGATCAGCGCGAGGCCGATCTGCTGGTCGAGCTTGTCCGGGTAGAACAGGTCGAGGACCTTGGCGTACTGGGGGAAGTCGGCGCTGCGGTTGAGCAGCGTGCTGTAGTTCATGGCGGGGACGCCGAGGACGGAGCGGTGCAGGTCGGGGGAGACCGCGGTGAGCGCGCCGCCCATGATCCCGCCCTGGCTGTTGCCGTCGTAGGTGAGCGGTGCGCCCGGCGCGATCAGCGGCTTGCCGGAGTCGTCCTGGAACGCCTTGTTCGCCGCGAAGCCGCGGGTCATCGCGCGGCCGAGGAACACGAAGTTCAGCATGCTCTGCTGGAGCCGGTCGGCGACGGTGCGGAACCGGCTGATGTCGGCGAGCGCGGAGACGACGTTCGGGACGTCCTCCTCGGACATGCCGATCCATCTCGTCGCGCAGAACGCGAAGTCGTGCTCGGCGGCCATCGCCTTGACGTTCCCGGCGTCGACCTCGCCCTCGCTGCCGAGCAGCCCGTGCCCGTAGAGGGCGGGGTTCGCGGGCTTGCCGAACGCGGCCTTCGGGATCTCGCACTGGAACGGAACGGCCTGGTTGTTTCCCGGCAGCTGGGACGGGAGGCCGTCCTTGCCGTAGTGGAACGCGGACCCGGGGAGCCCGCCGTACTGGTCGAGGTAGCTCGGCGCCCACACGACGCCCTTCACCTCGCGGGCGATCTTGTCGTCGACGTTGTTCGTCACCTGCGTGACCAGGAACGACGGCGACCGGTTGCCGAGCTTGCGGAGCGCGTCGTCGCGGATGTGCAGCATCGGCCCGGCGATGCTGCGCGCGCTGGCGACGGTGAAGTCCCAGGCCAAGTACAGGCCGTCCCGGCCCACGCCGCGCTTGGCGAGGTCCGCGAGCACCTTCTTCTCGGCCTTCTGCCGGACGGAGAGCGGGTCGGTGGACGGCAGCGCCGGGCCGAGGATCTTGGCGAACGCGGCGTTCGGCTCGATGAGGTTCCCGGACGCGTCGCGCAGGTTCCGCAGCGCGACCGCGTAGTGGTGGCCCTCGAGGAGGTTCTTCGCGGGGTGGACGATCAGCGCCTTGCGGTCGTCGGGCGCGTTGGCGTCGAGCTCGGCCCAGTACGGCCGGCGCTGCCCGGTCGCGGTGTCGACGATGACGATCGGCGCGTCCGGCTTGAGCGACGCGCCGATGTCGGTGACGGGGGCGGCGCCGGTGCGCGCGAGGTCGACGCCCGGGACGCGGCTGAGCAGCTCGGACCCGGGGGAGAAGCCGTCGGCGCGGTTCCACTCGTCCGGCGAGACGGGCAGGCCGAGCGCGTTCTTCAGCGTCGTGCGCATGTCGATCCGCAGGCCGGTGGCGGTGCGCGGGTCGGGCTTGGTGTACCAGTTGCTCGGGAACGGCAGCAGGCAGGACGCCGGGTCGATCGGGTCGCAGCCGTCGCCGGCGGGCGCGGCCGGGGCGGGGGCGGCGGACGCCGGCGTCACGGCGAGCAGGGCCGCGGACAGGACCAGAGCGGCGCCCGCCGAGAGGGCGCGCAGGGACAGGACACGCATCGTCCACCTCCGGGGAAGATCCGCGGCGTTCGGGGAGATCTTGGTCTCACCGCGGCCCGGGGTCAATGGGCGTCCGATGTCGGCCATCCGGAGGCCGTCCGGCGGCTCTCGGGAGGCTCTCGGGAGGGCATCCGCCACCGCGTGTTCCGGCCAGGTTAAATCTCGTGAAGTGACGGTTTCATGTCCGTTTCGGGGGGTGATCCGGTCTTGATCGCAAGCGATAGTGAGCGCAGCGCCGCACCCCACCGGGAAAGGAACGTTCCATGAAAGCCGTCCCGATCATCGACCTCGACCCCTGGTTCCACGGCGGCGAGCGCGACCGCGCCGCCGTCGCCGCGCGGGTCGACGCCGCGCTGAGCGAGATCGGCTTCCTAGTGGTCACCGGGCACGGGGTGCCCGCCGCCGACCGGGACGCCATCCGCGCCGCGGCGAAGCGGTTCTTCGCGCTGCCGGAGGAGGCCAAGCGGCGGTACGCGGCGACCGTGGGGGAGCGCGGCTGGCTGCCGCCCGGCGTCGAGGCCAACGGGTACGCCGAGGGCACCGCGACGCCCCCGGACCTGAAGGAGACGTTCGCGGTCGGCGCGGACCGCCCGATCGGCGACCCGCTCTTCGACGCCGAGTGGTTCCTGCCGAACGTGTGGCCGGGCGAGGTGCCGGAGCTGGAGGCGCTGCTGACCCGCTACCTGGCCCGGATGAAGCGGCTGTCGGACGACCTGCTCGCGCTGTGCGCGGTCGCGCTCGGCCTGCCGTCGGGCTTCTTCACCGCGCACGCCCTTCACCCGTCCTTCACGCTGAACATCAACCGGTACCCGCCGCTGTCGCAGCTCGGGGAGCCGGAGCCCGGCCAGTTCCGGATCGGCCCGCACACCGACTTCGGCACCGTCACGGTCCTGGACCGCCAGGACGGGGTCGGCGGCCTGCAGGTGCACTCCGAGGAGGCCGGCTGGGTGGACGCCCCGTGGGTCGAGGACTCCTTCACCATCAACGTCGGCGACCTGCTCGCCCACTGGACCGGCGGCCGCTGGAAGTCCAACCGGCACCGCGTCCTGCCGCCGGACCCGAGCGCCCCGGACGAGGAGCTCGTGTCGCTGATCTTCTTCTACGAGTGCGACCCGGACGCCCGCGTCGAGCCGCTCGCCCCGCCCGTCGGCCGCACCGCCGGCGGCGCGGCCGTGCGCGCGCACGACTTCCTCCTCGAACGCCTCGACGCCATCACCCTCGCCTGAGCACGCGGAAAGGTCCCCCCATGACGGAAACAAAGGAAGGCGCGCCCGCGGGCGTGGTCGTCCGCGAGGGCGACTACGGCGCCCGGGTCGCCGCCGTCGAGCCGGGCGGCGTCGGCTTCATCCCCCTCGACCAGCGGCACGGCCGGCCGCTCAACCTGCTGTGGACCTGGACGTCGCCGAACCTGGAGTTCGCGACGGTGTTCCTCGGCGTGCTCGCGGTCGCCGCGTTCGGGCTGACGTTCTGGCAGGCCACCGCCGCGATCGTGGCGGGCACGCTGCTCGGCTCGGCGACGCACGCGGTCCTGTCGGCGCGCGGCCCCCGCTACGGGGTGCCGGAGATGGTGCTCGGCCGGGTGCCGTTCGGGCACCGCGGCAACATGCTGCCGTCCGCGATCAACTCGGTGGCGGGCGGCGTCGGCTGGTTCGCGGTGAACAGCGTCAGCGGGTCGCTGGCGCTCAACACCCTCACCGGGATGCCGAAGCCGCTGTGCCTGGCGATCGTCGTCGCGCTGCAGGCGGGCGTCGCGTTCTTCGGGCACAACCTCGTGCACGCCTACGAGCGGTACGCGTTCCCGGTCCTGGCGGTGGTGTTCGGCATCGCGTCCCTGATCATCCTGGCGAAGGCGGACTTCGGCGAGCCCGCGCCGGAGGGCGCCGGCGCGGGCGGGATCGGCGCGTTCCTCATCGTCGTCGGCGCGAGCTTCGGCTACGCGGCGGGCTGGAACCCCTACGCCGCCGACTACACCCGCTACCTGCCGGCGACGACGAGCCCGCGCGCGGCGGGCCTGTGGGCGGGGCTCGGCGTCTTCGCCGGATGCACCGTCCTGCAGATCGTCGGCGCGGCGTCGGCGACGCTCGGCGGCAAGGCGCTCGCCGACCCGACCGGCGCGTTCACCGGGCACCTGCCCTCGCTCGTCGCGAACCTCACCCTGCTGGTCATCGCGATCGGCGCGGTCGGCGCCAACGCGATCAACATCTACTCCGGGTCGATGTCGTTCGTCGCGACGGGGATCCGGCTGCCGCTGCCGGTGCGGCTGCAGCGCGCGCTGGTCGCCGGGGCGTTCGGCGCGGTCGGGCTCGTCGTCGCCTACTTCGGCCTGGACGACGCCGGCCACGACTACGAGGCGTTCCTGCTGGTCATCGCGTACTGGATCGGGCCCTGGCTGGGCGTGGTGCTGGCCGACCTGGTGCTGCGGCGCGGGGTCTGGTCGGCGCGGGCCGCGGACGCGCGGGTGGACGCGATGGTGTTCGACGTCCGGCGCCGCAGCTGGGCCGGGCCCGCGGCGATGGCGGCCGCCGTGGTGGTGTCGGTCTGGCTGTTCTCCAACCAGGAGAAGTACGTCGGGATCGTGCCGAGCCACCACCCGTCGTTCGGCGACATCACGTTCGCGGTCGGGTTCGTCCTCGCGGCGGTGCTCTACGCGGTCCTGCGCAAGGTGCCCGGGTTCCGCGAGAACGGCTGACCGGTGGCGCGCTTGTCCGACGCCGCGGGGCCGTGCGAGGTCAGCACGACCGGGGCGCCGAGCGCGTCCTCGATCGTCTCGACCGGACGGCGGCCCAGCGGCGCGTAGACCGGCCGCGCCGACGCCAGTCGGCGGGTGAGGGCGGCCTGGCGGTCCAGGTCGCCCCCACCTTTCGGCAGCCGGTCCACCCGCCCGTCCGGCGTCGCGTAGGCATAGCAGACGCGCAGGTCGGGACGCGCCCCCGCGACGTCCAGATGCGTGACCGCCAGGCCGTCCACGCCGCCGGCGACCTCCAGCGCGTACCGGAGCGCGACGGCGTCGAGGTGGCCGGCGCGGAACGCGCCCTGCCAGGGGCCCGTGCCGTTGTGCGGTTCGGGGAGCGCGGCGGTCAGCGCCGCGTCCTCGGTGACGAACGGCCCCGGGCCGTGGCGCGTCGCGTACGTCCGCAGGACGCCGAGCCGCGCCGCCGCCCCCGCGCCCCCCGCCTCGCCCGCGCCGCCCGCCTCGTCCAGCAGCGTCTCCGCGTTGGCGAACGTGGTGGTCGACCAGGTCGTGTACGGGTGGAAGCCGTGCCACTCGTCGAGCAGCACGCCTTGCGCGCCCTCGAACACCACGTCGCCCGACCGGAGCAGGCGGTGCAGGTGGCCGCCGTCGACGATCCGCACCCGCCCGGCGAACGCGGTGAACGCGTCCGCGCAGGCGGCGACGTCCGGGACGTCCTCGCCGGACGGGAACATCGTCCGGTACCAGTCGTGCAGGGCGCCGAGCCGGCGCCGCAGCCGCGCGGGGGACAGGCAGTCGCCCGCGCGCGGCGCGTCGTCGTGCGCGAGGGCGTACGACGCGGTCTCGCCGATGCCCATCCCGCACGACCCGTGCCGGGCCGCGCCGCGCGCCCGCTCGCGCGCGCGGTTGGCGGCCCGGTGGTACGGCGTGGTGAGCAGCGCGTCCCGGTCGACGGTGAGCCGGTCCAGCGCGTCGGTCACGCCGAGCCGCCGCAGGTGGTCGGCCTCGGCGGCGAGCGCGAGCGGGTCGACCAGCATGAACCGCGACAGGTGCGTCCGGACGCCCGGCACGAACGTCCCCGAGCCGAACTGGGCGAACGTGTGGTGCCGCCCGTCGTCGGCCACGACGTTGTGCGCCGCCTGCGCGCCGCCGTTGAACCGGACGACCGCCGTCACCGGGGACGTGCGGCAGAGGTGGTCGACGACCGTGCCCTTGCCCGCGTCCCCGAACCCGAGGTCGACGACGATGACGTGCCCCATCGCGGTGCCCGCCTCAGAGCCGCGTCGTGGCGGACGGCCCGGCGGCGTCCAGGCCGGGCGGCGTCGCCGACACCGCGACCGGCGCGCGCGACGCGTCCAGCCGGGCCAGCGCCCGCGACACCGACGCGCCCGCGTCCGAGCCGGCCTCGGCCAGGTGGTCCAGGCCCTCGTCCAGGTCGATGGCGTCCTCGGCGAGCCCGACGGTCAGCGCGATCGTCTCGCACACCGCGTCGAGGTCGTCGAGGTGGAGGACGTGCTGGCCGAGCAGCCCCTGCCAGAAGTCCTTCAGCTCGCGGCTGCCGGAGTGGTAGGCGCCCTCGGGGATGATGAAGTACACCTCGTACATCCGCTGCAGCTCGCGCAGGACGTCCTCGATCGGCAGGTCGCGCTCCAGGTCGTCGCCGATGACCTTGGCGACCTCGCGCCGCTTGATCTTCGGGTACGCCAGCTCGTCGCCGATCATGAACAGGTAGCCGCGCTTCCCGCGCTTGTCGAAGCAGTCGATCGAGGTGTGCCGCGCCATGAAGTACATGGCCAGCTCGTAGGACTCGCGCATCTGGCCGCCGCCCCCGCCCTCCAGCAGGATCTTGCCGAGGTCGTCGTCCATCCGGTTGTCGGCCTCGAACTGGCCGATCTGCAGCGGCGCCCGGTCGCAGGTCGCGTCGCCGACCGCGCCGAACAGGATGTGCGGGTCGGCGGCGTAGCCCTTGCGCAGCAGCAGCCCGAGCAGGTCGGGCAGCTTGGTCTGCAGGGTGCGCGGCACGCCGCCCATCGAGCCGGTCACGTCGAACAGCACGCCGATCGCCAGCGACTCGGGGTGGTCGTCGGAGTCGCGGCTCTCCCGGACCTTCACGCCCTTCGGGTCGAGGTCGGGGTGGACGGTGGTGGCGCCGCCGTCGCTGTAGGCGAACGCGCTGGCGCCGGTCGACGCGCGGTAGCTCGCGCGCGCGGCGTAGACGTCGGTGGACCAGTTTCCGCTTCCCATGGGTGGTCTCCTTCAGTGGGTGACGGGCAGGTGGAAGGGGCGGAAGCGCCGCGGGCCGTAGAGCCGTTCGAGCAGCTCGTCGAGCTCGCCCAGCAGCCGCCAGGCGTCGCGGGGGCGGCGGTTCTGCGCGGTCAGCAGGCAGCCGCGCGCGAACCCGCGCAGCGCCTTGGGCGCCTGGTCGCCCATCAGGTCGGTCATGCACCGGGTGGCCATGTAGAGGTCGGTGGCCTCGCTGGCGGGACGCCGCGCCGGCACCTCCGGCGGGTACCAGTCGCGGTACCGCTCCACCAGGGCGGGGACGCGGCCGGTCGCGTCGGCGTAGGAGTAGCAGCCGGGGACGGAGTAGCACCAGTCGACCAGGACGAGCCCGTGCTCCTCCGGGTGGATCATGACGTGGTCGGGCAGCACCGCGCCGTGCAGGACGCCCGCGCGGTGCGCGAACCCGAGCCCGACCAGCAGGCGCCGCCACATCCACGCGGCGTCGCGCGGGTCGACGCCGCCGGGGTAGGCGGCCTTGACCTCGGCCAGCGTGCGGAAGCCGTCGAGCGCGGCGACCGCGTTGGCCTGACGCTGCGTCCCCGTCGCGGCGTCCTTGTGGCGGAACGACTCGACGAGGTACGGCACGTACGGCAGGAACCGCCCGTCGCCGTCCTTGGGGAGCTGGCGCAGCGCGACGGCCTCGCGTTCGAGCAGGTCGCCGTCGCGGGGGTCGCGCGGCATCTTCAGCAGCACCTCGCCCGGCCGGGTGTCCGTCCCGGCCCGGTACAGCTCGGCGAGGTCGCCGGAGACGGGGTCGCCCGCGATGCGGTAGGAGTGCCGGCGGGTCGTGACGACGGTCGGGTCGGACCGGTTGTAGGTCCGCCACAGCGCGTTCAGCCGGACGAACGCGTCGCGGGTGCGGCCGCCGGTCGCGTCCGGGTGGACGAGCCGGACGAGCCGCCGGTAGCGCCGCGCCGCCTCGGCGGCGTCGTCGCCGAACAGGTCGGCAGGGACGCGGACCCGGTCGAGCCGGGCCAGCGCCTCGTCGAGGTCCCGGGTCGTCCCGCTGTGCCTGGTCATAGGGGCATCACCTGATCTCTTCCTCGCGGCTGGGGCGCAGCAGTGCGGGGTGCAGGAGGCGGGCGTCGCCCGCGCGGTAGAGGCGGGGCCGGGGGCCGCCGCGCCGGCCGCCCTTGTCGGACGTCGCGCCGGTGCTCTCGACGAAGCCGGGCACCGACAGCACTTTCCGGTGGAAGTTGCCGGCGTGCAGCTCCTCGCCCCAGACCGCCTCGTAGACGGCGCGCAGTTCGGGGATGGTGAACTCGGCACCGCAGAACGCCGTGGCGAGCGGGGTGTACTCGAGCTTGTCGCGGGCCCGCTCCAGGCCGTCGGTGAGGATCCGCGCGTGGTCGAACGCGAGCCGCCGGGTGGTGCCGGGCCGCTGGTCGCCGGACTCGGTCAGGCCGAGCGCGTCCACCGGGACCCAGGCCGCGTCGGCGGCGTCGCCGCCCGCCTCGGGGTCGGGGAGCTCGGGCGCGAACGCCAGGTAGGCGACCGAGATGACGCGCATGCGCGGGTCGCGGCCGGGGGTGCCGTAGGTGCCGAGCTGCTCCAGGTGGACGCGCCCGAGCGCGCCGTCCTTCCCGCTGAGGCCGGTCTCCTCGGCCAGCTCGCGGACGGCGGCGTCCGGCAGGTCCTCGGCCTCGCGCCGGCCGCCCGCGTGGACGAACCCGCCGGGCAGCGCCCACATCCCCTCGTACGGCGCGCCGCCGCGGCGGACGAGCAGGACGTGCAGCGCGCCGTCCCGGATGGTGAGGGCGACGACGTCCACGGTCACGGCGACGGGGTCGTAGGCGCGCGGGTCGTAGCTCGCGAGGAACGCGCTCTCGTCGCGCATCGGTTCCGGGGACATCCGGGCCCCTCCATGGTCTCGGACTGAGTAAGTCTCAGGTTGAGTTCATCTCGATATGAGAAGAACATAACCCGGAGTGCGGCGCTCTGTCCACCCGTTTCTCCGCGCATGCGCAGAGCGCCGCCTCCCACCTGGGGAGACGGCGCTCTGCGGGTGATCGTCAGCGGCGGTGGCGCCCGCCCGGGTACGGCGGCTCCTCGCGCTCGTCCTCGTAGGGCTCCTGGACGTAGGGCTCCTGGACGTACGGGTCCCGCGTGTGGGGGCCGGTGCCGTACCGTCCGCCCTCGTACGGGTTGGAGCCGAACTGCTCGGCGGAGTACCGCCCGGTCGGATGCGGACCGGACGCGAACGGGTTCGGCACTCCCGGATCGAGCGCGTACGGATCGGCCGACGGTTCCGCCGCGTCGTCCCGCGCGTACCGCCCCTGCCCAGGGCCGCCCTGCGCGCGCGCCTCCCGCTCGTAGGGGGCGCGCTCGTACGGTTCACGGTCGTACGGGCCGCTCGGCCGGCGTCCCACCGAGTACCGGCCCGTCGGATAGGGGCTCTCCGGCGCGGGGACGTTCGGCCGCGGCCCCGCCCCGTACGGGCCGGGCGGCGGCGCCGGGAACCCGCCGCCCTGCCCGGGCCCCGCGAAGGACCCATCGAAGGGCGCCACGCCGGGCGGCGGCGCCTGCGTCCGCGCGGCGGCCGGGCGCTCGGGCGGCGGCGCGTCCAGCAGCAGCTTCATCTGGCTCTTGCGGCGGCCGTACACCAGGTAGATCACGATGCCGACGGCCATCCAGACGGCGAAGTACCCCCACGTCTGCACCTTGAGGTTCAGCATCAGCCAGCCGGTCGCGAGGATCGTGGCGGCGGCGGTGACCGGCGCGGCCGGGACGCGGAACGGGCGGTGCAGGTCGGGGCGGTCGCGGCGCAGCGCGAGCACGGCCGCCGAGACGAACAGGAACGCGAACAGCGTCCCGATCACGACCATCTGCTCGAGCGTGAGCACGTTGATGGTCTGCGACATCACGACCGCCGCGCCGCCCGCGACCAGCGTCGCCCGCGACGGCACCCGGTACCGGCTCATCCCGGCGATCGGGCGGGGCAGCAGGCCGTCCCGGGACATGGAGAACACCACCCGGGTCAGGCTGATCAGCACCACCAGGATCACGGTGGTCAGCGCCAGCACCGCCCCGACGTCGATGATCTTGCCCATGGAGTCCGCGCCGACGAGGCCGAACGCGGTCGCCAGCAGCGGCTTGGCGGGGTCGAGCCGGTCGGTGGAGACCATGCCGACCATCGCGACCGCGACCGCGACGTACAGCACGACGGCGATCGCCAGGCTGGTCAGCATGCCGCGCGGCACCTTGCGGGGCGCGTCGTCGGTCTCCTCGGACGCGGTCGCGATCAGGTCGAAGCCGATGTAGGCGAACGCGATCGCGGGCGCGGCGGCGAAGACCCCCCAGATCCCGAACACCTCCGGCTTGCTGCCGGTGACCGCGCCGAGCACCGCGTCCAGCACGGTGGTGGCGCCGTCGGGCGCGGGCCGCGCGGGCGGCACGAACGGGGTGAGGTTGCCGGCGTGGAAGAACTTCAGCCCGGTCGCGACGACCAGCCCGATCACGATCAGCTTGGCCATCACCATGAACCACAGGCTGCGCAGGCTCATCCGGCTGCCGGTGGCCAGCATGGTGATCAGCAGCACCAGGATGCCGAACGCGAACAGGTCGAAGCCCTTCTCCTGCCCGATGATCCCGGCGAGCCAGGACGGCACGGGCACGGCGAAGTCGGCGAGCGCCTGCGTGGCGTACAGCGACCAGGCGCGCGCGACGACCGACGCGGCGAGCAGCAGCTCCAGCACCAGCGCCCAGCCGACCACCCACGCCCAGATCTCGCCGAACGCGACGTAGCTGAAGGAGTAGGCGCTGCCCGCCACCGGGACGATCGACGACAGCTCCGCGTAGGACAGCGCGGCGAGCAGGCAGACGCCGCCGGCGATCAGGAAGGAAATGATCACCGACGGGCCGGCGGTGGTCGCGGCCTGCTCTCCGGAGATCTTGAAAATGCCGGAGCCGATCATCACGCCGAGCCCGAGGACGATCAGGTCCCGGGTCCGGTACACCACCCGGAGCCGGTGCCGGCCGCCGTACAGCCGGCCGGTCGCCTGCTCCACCGGCAGCCTGCGGAACATGTTGTTGCGCATGCGGACGTCCCAGGTCATAGGTATCCCCCCTGGCCCGAACCCGCGCCGCTGTTCGCGAGAGACGGTGTGGTCGAAGTCCCTAAGAATTCACCAGGTATGACCATAATCGCAACGTTTTCCAGCGGATTGCTGTCGAGCGTCTGTTGTCGGATGCTGCCAAACCCCGGTCCGCCAGTATGGCGGAAGGAGCCGCAGGTGAGAGGCGGATGCCGAGTCCGTTTCTAGTGGACCGTTCCCACCAAATGCCGCCATTTCGAAGGAAAGCGCTTTCGATCGATGGCCTCCCGGCGAGCGGGGTCTCGCGGCGGCGGCCGGGCGCGGCCGGGGGAACGGCCGGGGTCGGCCGGTGCGGACGGTGGCGATCGGTGAAGATCGGTGACACCGTAGGGACGCCGCGTCCCACAGGAGGTTCGGTGTCCCGCCCAGCACAGCGCCCCTCGCCCTCGAAGGCCCTCCGCCGCACCGCGTTCGCCGCCGCCCTCGCCGTCACCGCCGCGCTCGCCGTCCCCGCGGCCGCCTCGGCGGCCCCGCCCGCGCCGGCCGCGCCGCCCGGGCAGCGCCCGCCGGCCAAGCAGCCCGTCGCCACCGGCTACGGCGGCGCCGTCTCCACCGTCGACCCGGACGCGAGCCGCGCCGCCCTGGAGATCCTCAAGCGGGGCGGCAACGCGATGGACGCCGCCGTCGCGGCGGGCGCGACCCTCGGCGTCACCGAGCCGTACGTTTCGGCTATCGGCGGCGGCGGATACATGACGTACTACAGCGCCAAGGACCGCAAGGTGTACGCGCTGGACGGCCGCGAGTTCGGCCCGGCGTCGATGAAGGAGGACTACTTCATCGACCCGGCGACCGGCAAGCCGCTCTCCTTCGCCGACGCCGTCACCAGCGGGCTCAGCGTCGGCGTGCCCGGCACCCTCGCCCAGTGGGACCTGGCGCTGCACCGGTTCGGCACCCGCAAGCTGGGCGCGCTGCTGCAACCGGCCATCAGGACCGCCGAGCACGGGTTCGTGGTCGACCAGGAGTTCTACGACCAGACCGCGACGAACGAGGCCCGCTTCCGCGACATCGTTCCGACCCGCGAGCTGTTCCTGCCCGGCGGGAAGCTCCCCGCGGTGGGATCGGTGTTCAGGAACCCCGACCTCGCGAACACCTACAAGCAGCTCGCGAAGCACGGCATCGGCTGGCTCTACGACGGGGAACTGGGCAAGGAGATCGTCCAGACCGTGACCAAGCCGCCGGTCGACCCGAAGGCGACCCGCGTCGTCCGCCCCGGCGTCCTGAAGACCAGTGACCTGGCGGCCTACAAGGCGCTGTCCAAGCAGCCGACGCACGTCTCCTACCGCGGGTACGACGTGTACGGCGAGCCGCCGTCGTCGTCCGGCGGCTCGACGGTCGGCGAGGCCCTCAACATCCTCGGCAACTTCCGCCTCGACCCGCGCGACCCCGTCACCGCGCTGCACTACTACCTGGAGGCGTCGAAGCTCGCCTACGCCGACCGCGGCGCCTACGTCGGCGACCCCGCCAAGGTGAAGGTGCCGCTGGACGAGCTGCTGTCCCAGGGGTTCGCCCGCGAGCGCGCCTGCCTCATCAAGCCGGACCAGGCCGCCACCGCGCCCGTCTCGCCCGGCAGCCCGGACGGGCAGTACCAGCCGTGCGTCCCGCCCGGCACCCAGACCCGGGTGCTGGCCGCCGAGGGACCGCAGACGACGCACCTGGTCGTCGCGGACAAGTGGGGGAACGTCGCCTCCTACACCGTCACGATCGAGCAGTTCGGCGGCAGCGCCCTCACCGTCCCCGGACGCGGGTTCCTGCTCAACAACGAGCTGACGGACTTCTCGTTCACGCCGTCCGCGCCGGGCGGCCTCCCCGACCCGAACCTGCCCGGCCCGCACAAGCGGCCGCGCAGCAGCATCGCGCCGACGATCGTGCTCAAGGACGGCCGGCCGAAGCTGGCGCTCGGCACCCCCGGTGGGTCGACCATCATCACGACCGTGCTGCAGATCCTGGTGAACCGGCTCGACCTCGGCATGGACCTGCCCACCGCGCTGGCCGCCCCGCGCGCCACCCAGCGCAACACCCCGCAGGTCTTCGCCGAGCAGGCGTTCATCGACGAGTACGGCAAGGCGCTCGCGGCGCGCGGACACCGGCTGGAGGTGTTCCCCGGCCCGCCCGCGGGCGTGATCGGCGCGGCGACCGGGCTGGAGTTCCTGCGGCCCGGGCTCGTCCAGGCGGTCGCCGAGCCGGTCCGGCGCGGCGGCGGCAGCGCCCTCGTCGTGCGCCCCGCCGGCCCGTGACGAGCACGCCGGTCCGTGACGAGTGCGCCCGCCCGTGACGAGTGCGGGCCGGGCGAGCGGGAAGTAGTGGGGGCATGGCGCAGTCTTACGTGCAGGTGACGACCACCACCGACGCCCGGTCCGAGGCGGCCGGGCTGGCCCGGTCGGCGGTCGCCGAGCGGCTCGCCGCGTGCGCCCAGCTCGTCGGCCCGATCGCGAGCACCTACTGGTGGGAGGGCGAGATCGAGAACGCCGAGGAGTGGATGGTGGTGTTCAAGACCACCGCCGACCGCTTCGACGAGCTCGCCACCCTGATCACCGACCTGCACTCCTACGACACCCCGGAGATCATCGCGACGCCGGTGGTGGCGGGCAGCCTGGACTACCTCGCCTGGGTCGCCGAGCAGACCGAGCCGGGCGAGCGCGACGAGGCGGTGGACGAGCCGGAGGACTGAGCGCCGCCCCGACCGCGCCCTGAACCGTGTCTCGGTCCGTGTCTCGGACCGCGCCGCGGCCGTGTGACGCACGCCATAGCCGGGTAAGTCTTCATTTACCGGGGCCGGCGTGGTTTCCTCGGCCGCGGAGAGGAAGGCGGGGCGACGTGCGCGAGCAGTTCGAGGTCCGGGAGGGCGGCGCCGGGGACGGCGAGGACCGGCGCGAGGACACGGGCCTGTTCGGCCCGGGCTCGGTGACCTGGCGGGTGATGGGCGAGCCGGTGCTCATCGTCGGCGGGATCCGGGCGCTGCTGCTGCAGGCGCTGCACCCCCGGACGATGTGGGGCACGGCGCAGAACTCCGAGCTGATGAACCCCGACGCCGCGTGGGCGCGGCTCGGCCGGACCGTCGAGTTCGTCCGCGTGCGCACCTACGGGACGCACGACGAGGTCGAGCGGGTGGGCCGCCGCGTCCGCAAGCTGCACTCCAAGCTCACCGGCCTCGACCTGCGCACCGGCGAGACGTTCCCGGTGGACGACCCCGAGAACCTGCTCTGGGTGCACATGGGCGAGGTCGACTCCTACCTCGACGTGGCGCGCCGCGCCGGCGTGCCGCTGACCGCCGCCGACGCCGACGCGTTCGTGGACGAGCAGCGCTGCGCCGCCGAGGTCGTCGGCCTCGACCCGGCGGACGTGCCCGGCTCGGTCGCCGAGATGAAGGACTACTACGCGGACATGCGGCGGCGGATCTTCGCGTGCCGGGAGGCCCGCGAGGGCCTGAAGCGGATGTTCAGCCCGGCCGTCCCGCAGCACCTGATGCCGCTGAAGCTGGCGGCGCCGGGCGTCGCGATGCTGGTCGTGTCGACGCTGCCGCGCTGGGCCCGCCGGATGTACGGGCTGCCGGGCCTGCCGACGTCCGACCTGGCCGCGACGCTGGCGCTCAAGGGCCTGTACCGGACGACCCACGTCGTCCCGGAGCGGTTCCGGTACTCGCCGGACGCCCAGCGGGCCAGGCGCCTCACGCGCGCGCACGAGGCGGACCTGGCCACCTGGTCGATGGCTTCCTGAGACGGCGGTCCCAGGACGATTTCCGGGGAAGCCGTGGGGCCGGTCAGGCCATCGGCGGGGGAGCGTCGCCTGCCGTGGCGTCCGCTCTGTCGTCCTTGCCGTGCTTGGGCAGCAGCAGCGCCGGGACGATCAGCACCGCGGTGAGGACCATCGACACCCAGAACGTCGTGCCGAACGCGTCCGCGAGCTTCGGCGCGACCTGTTCGCGGATCCGGTCGGGGATCTCGCCCACCCCGGCGGCGCCGCCGTTGCCGCCCGCCTGCGGCAGCCGCGAGCTGATCTGGCGAGACAGGATCACGGCGAGCAGCGCCACCCCGACCGAGCCGCCGAGCTGGACGAGGATGTTCAGCGTGCTGCTCGCCCGCGACGCCGCCGAGCGGGCCAGCGTGGTCAGCGCGGCCGACATCGTCGGCATCATGGTGCAGCCGAGGCCGAGGCCCCGGACGTACAGCGCGGCGCCGAGGAACCAGTAGGAGGTGTTCGCGCCGACCAGCGCGAACGGGATCGTCCCGACCACCAGCAGCACGATGCCGAACGGCACGATCCGGCCGGCGCCGAGCTTGTCGGTGATGACGCCGGAGAACGGCATCGCGGTGGCGGCGCCGAGGCCCTGCGGGGCCAGCAGTAGCCCGGCCGCGAGCGCGCCCTCGCCGCGGGCGGTCTGGTAGTAGAGCGGGATCAGCAGCATCGAGCCCATCAGCGCGATGCCGACGAGGAACACCGCGACGGACGCGGTCGCGAACGTCCGGTCGGTGAACAGCCGCACGTCGATCAGCGAGCGCTCCCGCCGCTGCAGGCTGTGCAGCACGAACAGCGCCACGAGGACGGCGCCGGCGACCAGCCACGCGATCGTGGAGGTGCTCCCGAAACCGCCGTTGCTGTTGGCGGTGGACAGCCCGTAGATCAGCAGCGCGAACCCCGGCGGCAGCAGGAACAGCCCGCGCAGGTCGAGCGCGGTGGAGCCGCCCCCGCCCTGCCCCTCCTGCTCGTGCGGCACCTTCCACCAGGCGAGGGCGAAGGCGAGCGCGCCGACCGGGAGGTTCACGAAGAAGATCCAGCGCCAGTCGACGTCCTCGACCAGCCAGCCGCCGATCACGGGGCCGAGCACGGGGCCGAGCAGCATCGGCACGCCGACGATGCTCATGATGCGGCCCATCCGCCGCGGTCCGGCGGCCATGGTGAGGATGGCCATGCCGGTCGGCATCAGCATGCCGCCGCCGAGGCCCTGCAGGACGCGGAAGATGATGAGCGACTGGATGTTCCACGACGCGCCGGACAGCACCGACCCGGCGACGAACAGCACGATCGACAGCATCCACACCCGGCGGCCGCCGAACCGGTCGACCGCCCAGCCGGTGATCGGGATCACCGTGCCGAGCGCGAGGGTGTAGCCGGTGATCGTCCACTGGATGGTGGACAGGCTCGCGTGGAAGTCCTTGCCGAGCGTCTGCAGGGCCACGTTGACGATGGTGGTGTCCAGGATCGCCATGACGGTCCCGGAGACGATCACCAGGCCGAGCAGGATGACCTGCGGATCCAGGCGCTCGGTCGCGGCGGACGCGCCCGGCGGCGCCAGGTCGGTGGGCGGGCTCTCGGCCATGGTCGGCCCCCTCGTGTGTGTTCCGGTTGCCCCGTGTCCCCGTTGTGAAATGCTTGAAACGCCTTGAAGTTCAACGTATTTACACTGCAGCACGGAATGTGTTGAACTTCAAGGTATGTCCGGGAAATCAGGCGCGGCCGTCACGGCCGGTGGCGCGCCGGACGGCGCGGCGGCCCGCGCCGGCACGGACAGCACCGGGGACACCGCCGTGGACACCGATCTGGAGACGATGGTCCAGATCATGGGCCGGATGTTCCGCGGCATGAAGGGCCGCAGGGCGCACGAGGAGGCCGAGGAGCTGATCGGGCTGGTCAAGGCCGCCGGCCTCGGCCCCCGCCACGTCCCCGTGCTGATCGGCCTGGTGCTGAACGGCCCCGTCCCGGTCGGCGTCCTCGCCCGGCACATGGCGCTCAGCCCCGCCACCGTCAGCCAGCTCGTCGGCGAGCTGCAGCGGGGCGGCTTCGTCGACCGGCGCCCCGACGAGCGGGACCGCCGCCGCATGATCGTCAGCCTGCACGAGGAGCGCCGCGCGCTCGTCGAGCGGTTCGCCTGGCGGCGCCTGCGGCCGCTCCGCATGACGCTGGAGGCGCTCGGCCCCGCCGAGCGCGAGCACTTCCTGCACGGCTGGCGGACGCTGGTGGAGATGATGGAGCGGGCCGGGAACGACGACCCGCTGTGCGGCGGGGTCAGCCGCGGCGCATGAGCCGCCCGACCGCCGCCATCAGCTCGGTCGACATCTCCTCGCCCTTGCCCTCCTGCGTCCCCTCCGCCACGCAGTGCCGGACGTGCCCGTCCAGCAGCCCGAGCGCGACCTTGTCCAGGGCCGCCTGGACGGCGCTGATCTGGGTGAGGATGTCGATGCAGTAGCGGTCGTCGGCCACCATGCGGTCGATGCCGCGGACCTGCCCCTCGATCCGGGCGAGCCGGGTCTGCAGCTGGTCCTTGGTGGCGGTGTACCCGCGGGTGGGGGTCTCGCTGGTCGCCATCTCCGTCCTCGCAATCACTCCGGGGCCGCGCGGGTCCCTGGGACGCCCCGCCGGGGGAGATCCCCCGAGGGGTATTTTATGCGGTCGGATCGGCCGGGACGTTCCACGAGGTGATCACCGGGTGGCCGTGTTCGGTCCCGAGCAGCGACAGCGTCCCGGTGGCGAGCGCGAAGGCCCGCCCGAGCGCGGGCTCCAGCCCGAGCCAGCGGGCGGTCAGCACCCGCAGCACGTGCCCGTGCGCCACGAGCGCCACGTCGCCGTCCGCCAGCAGCGGCCGCACCCGCGCGAGCACCGCGTCGGTCCGCTTCCCGACCTGCTCGACGGTCTCGCCGGGATGCTCGGCGTCGCCCGGGACCACGCCGTCGTTCCAGAGGTACCAGCCGGGCCGGTCCTTGCGGATGTCGGCCGTCGTGATCCCCTCGTAGCCGCCGTAGTCCCACTCCCACAGGTCGGGGTCGGTCTCGTCCACCGTCAGGCCGGCCAGCTCGGCGGTGCGGCGGGCCCGCTCCGCCGGGCTGGCCACCACGCGGACGATGCGCCGCGGCGCGAGCAGCGGGGGAAGCGCCCGCGCCTGCTCCTCGCCGCGCGCCGTCAGCGGCAGGTCGGTGCGCCCGGTGTGCCGCCGGTCCCGGCTCCACTCGGTCTCACCGTGCCGCAGCAAGATCAGCTCCCCCATGCGCCCCACCCTAATGCCCAGGGGGCACGCCGCCGCTAATCGAGGATCGAGGCGAGGGGGGTGTAGGGGAGGCCGTGGGCCTCGGCGACGTGGTCGTAGACGAGCTCGCCGGCGTGGGTGTTGAGGCCCTTGGCGAGGGCGGCGTTCTCGTGCAGCGCGCGGCGCCAGCCCTTGTCGGCGATCTGCACGGCGTAGGGGAGGGTGACGCCGGTCAGCGCGTACGTCGAGGTGTTGGGGACCGAGCCGGGCATGTTGGCGACGCAGTAGAACGTGGAGCCGTGCACCGTGTAGGTGGGGGCGTCGTGCGTGGTGGGCCGGGAGTCCTCGAAGCAGCCGCCCTGGTCGATGGCGATGTCGACCAGCACCGAGCCGGTCTTCATGCCGGCGACGAGGTCGTTGGAGATCAGCTTCGGTGCCTTGGCGCCGGGGATCAGCACCGCGCCGATCACCAGGTCGGCGGCGCGCGCCTCCTGCTCGACCAGGTAGGCGTTGGACACCAGCGTCCGCATCCGGCCCTGGTAGATCGCGTCGATGTGGCGGAGCCGGTCGACGTTGAGGTCCAGGACGGTGACGTCGGCGCCCATCCCGACGGCGATCTGCGCGGCGTTCAGCCCGGAGACGCCGCCGCCGATCACCACGACCTTCGCGGGGGCGACGCCGGGCACGCCGCCCGGCAGCACGCCGCGGCCGCCGTTGGAGGCCATCAGGTTGTACGCGCCGACCTGCGGGGCGAGCCGCCCGGCGACCTCCGACATGGGGGCCAGCAGCGGCAGCGACCGGTCCGGCAGCTGGACGGTCTCGTAGGCGATCGCGGTCACCCCGGCGGACAGCAGCGCGTCGGTGCACTCGCGGGACGCGGCGAGGTGCAGGTAGGTGAAGAGGGTCTGGCCGGCGCGCATCCGGTGGTACTCGGCGGCGACCGGCTCCTTGACCTTGAGGATCAGGTCGCCCTCGGCCCACACCTCGTCCGGGCCGTCGAGGATCTTGGCCCCCGCGGCGGTGTAGTCGTCGTCGGGGATGTGGGAGCCGAGGCCGGCGCCGCTCTCGACGAACACCTCGTGGCCGTGCCGGGTGAGCTCGTGCACGCCCGCCGGGGTGATGGCCACGCGGTACTCGTGGTTCTTGATCTCTTGCGGGACGCCGATCTTCACGGGGGCTCCTCCGTCAACGCTGACCAGGACGTACGCCGGGATGTACGCCTACAGCGTGCGGTGTGCGGAGCCCCCGGTGCCATGTGCAGGGTGAAAAGTCATCGCCCTTTTCGATGACAAGGTGTAAAGCATTCCAGGTCGGCGCCGGAGCCCCGGGTCAGGGCTTGCGGGCGACGCCCCCGTACATGAGCCGGTGCCCGACCGTCAGCTCGTTCGGCACGGGCCCGTCGGGGCGCCACAGCGGCAGCGGGACCACGCCCGGCTCCAGCAGTTCGAGGCCGGCGAACCAGCGCTCGATCTCCTCGGGCGTGCGGAACCGGCCGGTGCCGAGCAGCCCCTGGTACTGCACCTCGGCGTCGACCGCCTCCTGGCTGGACGCGCAGAAGCTCGTGATGAACAGGTGGCTGCCGGACGGCACCGCGTCCATCAGCGTGTCGACGACCCGCTGCGGCTTCTCGTCGTCGTGCAGGTGGTGCAGGATGCCGACGAGCAGCACCGCGACGGGCTCGCCGAAGTCGATGAGCCGCCGCACCTCCTCGTGGGCGAGGATCTCCTCCGGCTCGCGGACGTCCGCGGTGACGACGGTGGTGCGCTCGTTCTCGGCGAGCAGCGCCCGCCCGTGCGCCAGCACGATCGGGTCGTTGTCGACGTAGACGACGCGGGACTCCGCCGCGACGGACTGGGCGACCTGGTGGGTGTTCTGCACGGTCGGCAGCCCGGAGCCGAGGTCGAGGAACTGGCGCAGGCCCGCCTCGCCGGCGAGGTACCGCACGCCGCGGCCGAGGATCTGCCGGTTGTAGGCGGCCACGTCGTAGATCTCGGGGACGATCTTGACGATCTCGTCCACGAACGCGCGGTCGACCTCGAAGTTGTCCTTGCCGCGCAGGACCACGTCGTAAGTGCGCGCGATGCTCGGCTTGGTCACGTCGATGCCGAGTGATGCCCAGTCGTACTGCTCGTCCGCCATGTGCGCCCGCCTCGTGCCGCTGTGGAGTTTTGCCGGATGCCGCCGCCTCCACGATCTTAGACGCGGGTCCAGCCGTCCGTCCCGGAACTGTCGAACGTCTTTCGACGAAACGTGCCGGCCGGGTCAGTGGCGCGGGGGCGCGGGCAGCCACTCGTCGGCGATCGCGACCGTCAGCTGCTCCAGCAGCGGCCCCGCCCGGCGGACGCGGCGCTCGGCGTCCGGCTCGATGTCGTCCAGCGCGTACACCGCCTGGATCCGCGCCTTGCGCAGCCGCTCGCCGGTCAGCCCGCGGCGCCCGGCCACCGCGACCACGGGCGCCCCGGCGCGGGCCGCGGCGCGCGCGACGCCGATCGGCGCGGTGCCGCGCAGCGACCGGGTGTCCAGGGTGCCCTCGCCGGTGACGACCAGGTGCGCGCCGCGCGCCCGCCCGGCGAGGTCGAGCAGGTCCAGCATCAGCGCGGCGCCCGGCTCGATCGTCGCGCCGAGGAAGGCCAGCGCGGCGAACCCGACGCCGCCCGCCGCGCCCGCGCCCGGCAGGTCGCGGGCGGCCCGGCGGGACGCCGCCTCCGCCAGGTCGGCCCAGCGGCGCAGCCCCGCGTCCAGCACCCGGACCTCGTCGCGGGTGGCGCCGCGCGGCGGGCCGTCCACCGCGGCGGCGCCGCCGCGGCCGAGCAGCGGGCCCGCGGAGTCGCCCGCGACGACCACCTCGACGCCGGACAGGTCGGGCAGGGCGCGCAGGTCCAGCGCGTGCAGCGAGCGCAGCGCCGCGCCGCCGGGCGGCAGGTCCTTGCCGAGCGCGTCGAGCAGCCGCCCGCCGAGCCCCTGGACGAGCCCCGCGCCGCCGTCGGTGCAGGCGCCGCCGCCGAGCCCGAGCACGATCCGGCGGGCGCCGAGCCGCAGCGCGTGCGCCACCAGCTGCCCGGTGCCGAGGCTGGACGCGGTGAGCGGGCGCGGCTTGCCGCCCGGCAGCCGGCGCAGCCCGGACGCCTCGGCCAGCTCCACCAGCGCGGTGCGGTCGCGGACGGCCAGCCGCGCGGTCACCGGACGGCCGGTCGGCCCGCAGACCTCGACCTCCACACGGCCCCACCCGGCCGCGAAGGCCGCCTCGACGGTGCCGTCCCCGCCGTCGGCGACGGGCAGCTCGACGAGCGGGACGTCCGGTCGCGCGCGGCGCAGCCCGGCGGCGAGATGGCGGGCCACCTGCGCCGCGGTCAGCGTGCCGGGGAACCGTCCCGGCGCCAGCAGGACGTGGCCGTGGGCGGGAGGGTCGGGGGGACGGTCCGCGGACACCACAGCCACGCCTTTCACGCCGGGGGGTAAGGCCCTACCTTCTGCTTACGCCATGACGGCACTATTTGACACCCGGAACCGCGCCCGAGACTTTCAAATGGGCCGACATTCGCGTGAGAATCTCGCGGGCCCCCGCCGCTACTTCACCCCGAGCCACGTCTCGATCGGGTGGATCGCGAAGAACAGCAGGAACAGCACCACCACGGGCCACAGCCACACCGACACCTCGCGGACCTTGCCGCGGGCCAGCTTGATGATCGCGTAGGTGACCATCCCGCCGCCGATGCCGATCGTGATCGAGTAGGTGAACGGCATCAGCACGATGGTGAGGAACGCCGGGATCGCGATCTCCAGGTCGTCCCAGGTCACCTTGGCGACCTGCGTCATCATCAGCGCGCCGACCACCACCAGCGCGGGCGCGGCGGCCTGCGCGGGCACGACCGCGGCGAGCGGGGTGAGGAACAGGGTGAGCGCGAACAGCGCGCCGGTCGCGATGTTGGCCAGGCCGGTCCGGGCGCCCTCGCCGACGCCCGCCGCCGACTCCACGAACACGGTGTTGGCGGACGAGCTGGTGACGCCGCCGAGCGCGGCGGACAGGCCGTCCACCGACAGGATCCGGCCGAGCCGCGGCACCTCGCCCCGCTCGTTGGTGAGGCCGGCCTCGTCGCTGATGCCGAGGATGGTGCCCATCGCGTCGAAGAACCCGGACAGCACCAGGGTGAACAGGACCACGAGCGCCGTGATCACGCCCGCCCGGCCGAACCCGCCGAACAGGTCGACCTTCCCGAACAGCCCGAAGTCGGGCGCGGCGAACACCTTGTCCGGCAGGTCGGGCGTGACGACGCCCCAGCCGCCGTCCGGGACCGACGCGTACGACTGGATGACCACCGCGAGCACGGTGCCGGTGATGATGCTGATCAGGATCGCGCCGGGCACCCTGCGCACGTACAGCACGATCATCAGCAGCAGCGTGAGGCCGAACACCAGCGTCGGCCAGGTCTCCAGCCGCCCGCCGGTGCCGAGCGACAGCGGCGGGCTGGTCTTGCTCGAGGTGACGAACCCCGAGTCGTACAGCCCGACCAGCGCGATGAACGCGCCGATGCCGACCGCGATGGCGTGCTTGAGCGCCAGCGGGATCGAGTTCATGATCCGCTCGCGGACGCCGGTGAGCG
The DNA here is from genome assembly GCF_040651755.1 of Actinomadura sp. NPDC048394. Taxonomy (NCBI): domain Bacteria; kingdom Bacillati; phylum Actinomycetota; class Actinomycetes; order Streptosporangiales; family Thermomonosporaceae; genus Actinomadura; species Actinomadura sp. NPDC048394. The sequence continues at coordinate 77,853 of NZ_JBEZJL010000032.1, forward strand.
CCAGCAGCACGATGATCACGCCCTCGATCACCACCAGGCCCATCGCCTGCGGCCAGGTCATCACCGGCGCCGCCTGGAAGGCCACCACCGCGTTGATGCCGAGGCCGGCGGCGAGGGCCAGCGGCGCGTTCCCGACCAGCCCCATGATCACCGTGGTGATCGCGGCGGACAGCGCGGTCATCGTGGTCAGCTGTGGGATCGACAGCGTCGCGCCGGTGACGTCCTTGGCCCCGCCGAGGATGATCGGGTTCAGCAGGATGATGTAGGCCATCGCGAAGAACGTGGTGACGCCGCCGCGCAGCTCGCGGGCCACCGTGGTCCGCCGCGCGGACAGGTCGAACAGCCGGTCCAGCGGCCCGCGCCCGCCGGCCGGCGGCGATGCGTCGGCCTTCGCCGTGTTGATCTTGGACATTCGCGCGTGCTCCGCCTTCACCAGCGTCGTTCCCGGAAAGTGCGAGCACAGGTTAGCCGCCGGGCGGCGCGCCGTCGTCCACCGGCACGGCCCGTCCGGCGGACGGCGCGGGGCCGGTGCCCGGCGGCGTTCCCGGCGCGCCTGCCGCATCCCGCCCGCCGGGCCGTGCCCGCCGGACCGGGGCGGCGGTGCCGGGATGTGATTCAGAACCAGCGCTGCGTGACGGGAACGGTCCGCTATAGCCTGCCATGGTGCGAATGCGAGACTCGGCGGACGCGCCGGCCCCCGATGCGTACGGGGACGCCTACGCGGACTCCTACGCGCTGCTGCTGGCCGCCGTCCCGGAGCGGACCCGCTGGTCGTTCCGGGAGCGGATGCTCGGCCCGCTGGAGGAGTACGACAGCAGCAGGCAGGCCGAGCTCCTGCACACCCTGGAGGTGTTCCTGTCCTGCTCGGGGTCGTGGAGCCGGAGCGCGACCCGGCTGCACGTCCATGTGAACACGCTTCGGTACCGAATCCGCCGAATCGAGGACCTCACCGGCCGGGATCTCGGCACACTTGAGGACCGAGTCGACTTCTTCCTCGCCCTGCGCGCGACGCGCCCGGCGAGCACCCTGTAGGCGACCACAAGGAAGAGCGGGGTCACATGGATCGGGAGACACTGGGGCAGCGCATCCGCGCCCTGCGGATCAGGCAGGGCGTGAGCCAGGCGCAGCTGGCCTTCCCCGAGCTGTCCGACAGCTACATCTCGCTGATCGAGAGCGACAAGCGGGTCCCCGCCCCGAGCGTGGTGGACCTGCTCGCGGTGAAGCTGAACTGCTCGGCGACCTACCTCGTCAGCGGCGTCAGCGAGGACGTCGTCGACGAGCTGCGCGTCACCCTGGACTACGCCGAGATCGCGCTGCGCAACGGCGCCGCCGCCGAGGCGCGGGCCCGGTTCGCCGAGGTGCTGGCCAACGCCGACGCCGTGGCGCTGCCGGAGATGCTGCACCAGGCCCGCTGGGGGCACGCCCTCGCGCTGGAGGCGGCGGGCGAGCTGGAGGAGGCGATCGCCGGGCTGCGCGCGCTGACCGAGGAGGCCTCCGCCGAGACCGACCTCGACCACTGGGCCCGGGTCCACGTCGCGCTGAGCCGCTGCCTGCGCGAGCGCGGCGACATCAGCGCGGGCGTGCAGGCGGCCGAGGAGGCGCTGCGGCACCTCATCGCGACCGGCGCCGACTCCACCGACGCCGCCGTCCACCTCGGCGCGGCGCTGCTGGCCGCCTTCATCGAGCGCGGCGACCTCGTCCGCGCCCGGCAGCTCGCCGCGCAGCTGGTCGAGCGCGCCGAGCGGATCGGCAGCGCGCGCGCCCGCACGGTCGCCTACTGGGAGGCCGCCAACGTCGCGCAGATCCGCGGCGAGTACGAGGAGGGCGTCGGGCTCGCCGAGCGCGCGCTGATGCTGGCCGGCGACGGCGAGGACCCGCGCGACCTCAACCGGCTCCGCGTCGTCTACGCGGGGCTGCTGCTGCGCGCCCGGCCCGACCAGGCGGTGCAGGCCCGCGAGCTGCTCACCCGGGTGAGCGAGGAGATCAACGCCGGGTCCGCCGGGGAGATCGACGTGGCCCGGTGCCTGACCGAGCTGGCCCGCGCCGAGACGGCGCTCGGCCGCCCGGCGGAGGCGGTCCGGCTTGCCGAGGACGCCCTCGAGCTGCTCGGGGACGCGCCGCGCCGGGTCACCGCCGGCGCGCTGACGGTGCTCGGCGAGGCGTGCGTGCGGCTCGGCCACCGCGACCGCGCGGTGGAGGTGCTCACCCGGGCCGCGACGTGCCTGGAGGACATGGAGTCCTCGCGGGAGGCGGCGCAGGCGTGGTTCGACCTCGCCGAGGTGCTCGCCGAGACCGGCACGCGGGAGCCGCGGATGGCCGCCTACCGCCGCGCCCTGACCTGCGTCGGGGTCTGATCCCGGCATCTTCGATCTTCCGGGATGAACCATCTCGGGGGCTGCGGCGTCCGTGAATAATGCTGCGAGTCGCCTGAGATGGGGAGATGCCGGTGTTCGGTGTGGTCCGTCCGTGCAAGCACGTGCTGTGCGGGTCGCTGTTCGAGGACTGGATGGCGCACCTGTGCGGGCTGTGCCTGACGCTGCGGGCCGAGCACGGCCAGGCGGCGCGGCTCGTCACCAACTGCGACGGGCTGCTCGTCTCGGTGCTGGTGGAGGCGCAGGCGCCGGAGCTGTCGCCGCGCCGCAAGGCCGGGCCGTGCGCGCTGCGCGGGATGAAGACCGCCCAGGTCGTGACCGCGAAGGCGGAGGGCGCGCGGCTCGCGGCGGCCGCGTCGCTGCTGCTGGCCGCCGGGAAGACCCGCGACCACGTCGCCGACGGCGACGGCGCGTACGCGCGCCGGCTGGTCGCCGCCGCCGCGGGCCGCGCCGCCTCCCGCTGGGACGCGGCGGGCGCGCGGACGGGCGCCGCCGTCGGGTTCGACCCGTCGGTGCTGCGCGACGCCGTCGCGCGGCAGTCCGTACTGGAGGCCGAGCCGGGGCTGCGGCTGCTCGATCTCACCGAGCCCACCGAGACCGCCGTCGCGGCGGTGTTCGCGCACACCGCGGTACTCGCGGGCAAGGAGGCCAACGCCGAGTCGCTCGCTGAAGCGGGCCGCTACTTCGGCCGCCTCGCCCACCTGATCGACGCCGTCGAGGACGTGGCGGACGACCACGCCGCCGGCGCGTTCAACCCGCTCCTGGCCACCGGCACTACGCCCGCCGAGGCCCGCCGGTACGCCGACGACGCGCTGCACGGGCTGCGGCTCGCGCTGGCCGACCTGGAGATGGAGAAGCCGCGGCTCGTCCGGGCGCTGCTGGACCGGGAGGTCCGCCGCTCGGTCGACCGGGTCTTCGCGGCCTACCCGCCGCAGGGGCCGGGGCCCTATCCGCCGCCGGGTCCGGGGCCGCAGCCGCCCTACGGGAACGCTCCGTACCCGCCGCAGGGCCACCCGCTGCACCAGGGCTACCCGCCGGCGCAGGGCGGCGGGCACGGCGATGGGGGCGGCTGGATCCCGCCGCACGGGGGCGGGGGAGGCGGCGGCGCGAACTTCGGGCACCGCCCGCGGGGCCGCCGGCCGGGATGGCCGATCCCGTGCTTCACCGGGACGGCGGTGTGCCTGACCTGCGGGGTGTTCCAGCCCGACTGGAGCGAGCACCACGGCAAGGACTGCGGGGACCGCTGCTGGTGCACCCGGCACTGCGACGACTGCTGCGACGGCTGCGACTGCTGCAGCGGCTGCAGCGGCTGCAGCGGATGCGACTGCGACTGCTGCGATGGTTGCGACTGCTGTGACGGTTGCGACTGCTGCGACTGCGACTGCGGGTGCAATTGATCGTCCCCCCCTTGACCAAGCAAAAGCTTGGGTGGCAGGGTCGCGGACGTGGCGAGCCCGACCTTCGCGGACCTTCTGCTGGAACGGGCCGGTGACGGGCACCCCGGGCTCCGGTTCGAGGACGAGACCTACAGCTGGGCGCGGGCCGTGGCGGCCGCCCGCACGCGCGCCGCGCTGCTGCCGGACGCCTGCCCCGAACCGCCCGGCCGCCCGCGGCACGTCGGGGTGCTGCTGGAGAACGTCCCCGAGTACGTCTTCTGGATCTTCGCCGCGGCGCTCGGCCGCGCCACCGTCGTCGGGATCAACCCGACCCGGCGCGGCGCCGAGCTGGCCGCCGACGTCCGGCACACCGACTGCGACCTGATCGTCACCGACACCGCGCACCTCCCGCTGCTGGACGCGCTCGGCGACGCCGTCCCGCCGGACCGGGTCCTCGTCGTCGACTCCGACCCGTACGCGGCGTCGCTCCGCGAGGCGGAGGCCCGCGCGGAGCACGGCGACCCGGGCGCCCGGCCCGAGGACCGGCTGCTGCTCCTGTTCACCTCCGGGTCGACCGGCGCGCCGAAGGCGGTCGCCTGCGGGCAGGGACGGCTCGCCGCGATAGCGGAACGTTCCGCGATGATGGGCATCGAGCGCGACTCCGTCACCTACGTCGCGATGCCGCTGTTCCACGGCAACGCCGTCATGGCGAACCTCGCGATGGCCGTGCACGCGGGCGCCACCGTCGCGCTGCGGCGCCGCTTCTCCGCGTCCGGCTTCCTGCCCGACGTGCGCCGGTTCGGCGTGACCTACTTCAACTACGTCGGACGCGCCCTCGCCTACGTCCTCGCCACCCCGGAAGCACCCGACGACCACGACAACACGCTGCGGTGCGCGTTCGGGACCGAGGCGTCCGCGCAGGACATGGCCGGGTTCGCGCGCCGGTTCGGGTGCCGCATCATCGAGGGCTACGGCTCCAGCGAGGGCGCGATCTCGCTGCGCAAGACCCCGGACTCGCCGCCCGACGCGCTCGGCGTCGCGCCGCCCGACCTGGAGGTCGCCGTCCTCGACCCCGCCACCGGCGCCGAATGCCCGCGCGCCCGCTTCGACGCCGCCGGCGGGCTGCTCAACCCCGGCGAGGCCATCGGCGAGCTCGCCGGGCTCAACGCCGCCGGCGCCTTCGAGGGCTACTACAAGGACCCAGAGGCCGACGCCGAACGCGTCCACGGCGGCGTCTACTGGAGCGGCGACCTCGGCTACCGCGACGAGGCCGGCTACTTCTACTTCGCCGGACGCGGCGCCGACCGGCTCCGCGTCGACAGCGAGAACTTCGCCGCCGCGCCGGTCGAGCGGATCCTGGCGCGCTGGCCCGCCGTGGTGATGTGCGCCGTCTACCCCGTCCCGGACCCGCGCACCGGCGACCAGGTGATGGCGGCGCTCGAACTGCACGACGGCGCCGCGTTCGACCCCGACGGGTTCGCCGACTTCCTGGCCGCCCAGCCCGACCTCGGGACGAAGTGGGCGCCGCGGTTCGTCCGGATCGTCCGGCCGATGCCGCTGACCGCGACGGGGAAGGTGCACAAGCGGCCGCTGCGCCGCCTCCTGTGGGAACCGGCGGACGGCCGGCCGGTGTGGGTGCGTCCCGGCCGGGCGCTGGCCTACGAGCCGCTGACCGCCGAGCGGGCCGCGAAGCTGCGCGCCGAGTTCGCCGAGCACGGCCGCGATCACGCTTTGGGCACGCTCTGAGGGGCTTCTCCGACCCCGGACGTGCCATCGGCGCCGCGTCAGTACGCTAGAAGGGCCCTCATTCCCACATAGAGAACCCGGCCACCCCATGAGAACCCTCACGACCCGCGGGCCCCTGCGCCGCCTCGGTCTCGTCGCCGTCCTCGCCGCCGCGCTCGGCGCGGTGACGGCCACCCCAGCGCTCGCCCACACCCAGCTGGTGAGCAGCACGCCCGGCAAGGGGGAGTCCGCCGCCGGGGTCACCGAGGTGAAGCTGGTCTTCAGCGACAAGATCAGCACCGCGAAGGTCGTCGTCAGGGACGCGCACGGCAAGGCCTTCCAGTCCGGCGCCGCCGAGCACGCGGGCACCACGGTCACGCAGAGGCTGACCGGCGCGCTGCCCGCCGGGTCGTACACGGTCGCCTACCGGGTGGTCGGCGCGGACGGGCACCCCGTCCAGGCCGACGGCCTCACGTTCACCGCGACCGCCGCGGGCGGGGACGGGAGCACCGGCGAGCAGCCGCAGGCCGCGCCGACCAAGGGCGGCGTGGGCGCGGTCGACCAGACCGGCGCCGCCGCGACCAGCAACGAGCAGCCCCTGAAGATCGACCAGCAGCAGGCCGCCGAGTCCGACTCCGATTCCGGGTCCGGGATGGTGACGTGGGGCCTGATCGGCGCCGGCGTGCTGGTCGGTATCGGCATCGGCGTGGCCATCGTCTACCGGGCCAAGCGCAAGCACGGGGCGGCGCCCGCCGCGAGTGAGTGAGGAACGCCAGTGATCGGGGTCGGCAGTGGACGGGGTCGCCAGTGAACGGGCTCGCCGGTGATCGGGGCCGGCGGTGAGTGAGGGCGCCCTGCGGGTCCTACGCGCCGCCGTCCTGGCGGTCGTCGCGGCGGCCGCCGTCCTGGTGGCGGCCCTCGTCCTCGGCGGGGCGGTGACCGAGCAGGTCATCCCCGGCATCGGGGACGCCGGCGCCGCCACCCGGTGGGGGCTGCCGGTGTCGCGGACGGCGATGGACCTGCTGTCCGCGCTGACCGTCGGCGCGCTCCTCGCGGGCGCCGCGCTGCTGCCCGTCGAGGGCGCGCGCGAGACCCCGAAGCTGTCCCGGGACTCGGTCGGCTACCTGCGCGCGGCGTCGTGGCTGGCGGCCGGATGGGCCGCCGCCGCGGCGGCCACGCTGGTGTTCACCGTCGCCGACGTGCTCGGCCAGCCGGTCACCGAGGTCATCGGCGGCAACGAGCTGAGCAGCTACGTCGGCTCGCTGGAGCAGGGCACCGCGCTGATGATCGTGGTGCTGCTGGCCGTGGTGGTGGCGCTGCTCGCGCGCACCACGACCACCCCCGCCGCCGCGTTCGGGCTGCTGGCGATGGCCGGGATCGCGCTGCTGCCGCCGCCGCTCACCGGGCACTCCGCGTCGGCCGCCAACCACGAGGTCGCCGTGACCGGGGTGGCGCTGCACGTCGCCGCGATCGCGCCGTGGGTCGGCGGCCTCGCGGTCGTCGGCGCGCACGCGCTGCTCGGCCGCGACAAGCTGCCGATCATGGCCGAGCGGTTCAGCCGGATGGCGCTGTGGTGCTACATCACCGTGGGCGCCAGCGGCATGGTCAACGTGATCTCCCGGCTGCCGAGCCCGTCGGAGCTGTTCACCACGGACTACGGCCGGCTCGCCCTCGGCAAGATCATCGCGTTCGCGGTGCTCGGCTGGTTCGGCTGGTGGCACCGCGAGCGGACGATCCCGGCGCTGCACGACCGCAAGCCCCGCGCGTTCGCCCGGCTCGCCGCCGTCGAGGCCGCCGTCATGGCCGCCACCATGGGCCTCGCCGTCGCGCTCGCGCGCACCGCGCCGCCGCCGGAGACCGGCACCGAGTCGGCGATCAAGACGCAGCTCGGCTTCGACATGCCGCCGCACATCAACCTGGAGCGGCTCGCGACGCTGTGGCACTTCGACCTGTTTTTCGGCGTCCTGGTCGTCGTGCTGGGCGGGCTGTACCTGGCCGGGGTGCTGCGGCTGCGGCGGCGCGGCGACTCCTGGCCGGTCGGACGCACCGTCTCCTGGTTCTTCGGCCTGCTGACGATCGTCGTCGTCACCCAGACCGGCGTCGCCCGGTACGCGCCGATCCTGTTCAGCGTGCACATGGCCCAGCACATGGTGCTGAACATGCTGACGCCGATCTTCCTCGTCGTCGGCGCCCCGACGACGCTGGCACTGCGCGCGCTCAAGCCCGCCCGGGTCCGCGGCGACCGCGGCCCGCGCGAGTGGCTCACCGCGATGCTGCACAGCCGGTTCGTCCGGTTCGTCGCCCATCCGGCGTTCGCCACGATCCTGTTCATGGGCAGCACGTTCGCGCTGTACTTCACGCCGCTGTTCGAGGACCTCATGCGGGACCACCTCGGGCACATCGCGATGATGGTGCACTTCCTGGCGTCCGGCTGCCTGTTCTTCTGGGTGCTGCTCGGCATCGACCCGGCGCCGCGCCGGCTGCCGCACCCGATGCGGCTGCTGCTGCTGTTCGTCACGATGCCGTTCCACGCGTTCTTCGGCATCGCGCTGATGAGCCTGAACCAGGCGCTCGCGACCGGCTGGTACAACGCCGTCAACCCGCCGTGGGGCACCACGATCCTGCACGACCAGCACACCGCCGGGTCGATCGCGTGGGCGTTCGGCGAGGTGCCGACGTTCGTCGTCCTGCTGGTGATGGCGTTCCAGTGGTACGCCGACGACCAGCGGCAGGCCCGCCGGATGGACCGCAAGGCCGACCGCGCCGCCGAGCGCACCGCGCGCGGCGAGGCGGGCGACGGGGAGGACGAGCTCGCCGCCTACAACGCGCGCCTGGCCAAGCTCGCCGAGCGCGACCGGCTCGCGGGCGAGCAGGGCCGCAAGGCCGCCCGCCAGCCCGAGTCGTGACCCCGTACACCGGCCGGCGGATCCCCCGCGCGGGGGATCCCGGCCGGGTCGCGCGGGGGAGGGGACGGCGCCGCCGTTCTGCCAGGATCGGGACGTGTCCGGTGTTCTGCACCCGCTGATCGAGCGGACGACCTGGCGGCGCTGGGCCCATCTGGTGGTGGGCGGCGCGCTGCTCATGCCGTACTGGTTCCTCGGCATGACCCTCGCCGCGCTGCTGCCGTTCAACGGGCCCGCCGCCGGAGTGCTCGCGCTGCTGGTGTTCCCGGCGGCCGCCGCGTTCGTCACCGGGCTCGTCCCGTCGGTGCGGCTGCTGGAGAGCTCGCTGGCCAAGGAGCTGCTGCGGGGGCCCGCGGAGGCGCTGGCGCCGGGCCCGGCGGGCACCTGGGAGAGCCGGACGCGGTCCGGCGCGTGGTTCACCCTGCACCTGTTCGCCGGCGTGGTCGTCAGCGGGCTCAGCCTGGCCGTGCCGCCGTTCGCGTTCGTGCTGGTCATGGCGCCGCTGGTGACCTGGGACGAGCGGCTCGTCGGCAGGTGGGGCCGGCTCGGGACGTGGGCGGAGTGGGCGGCGCCGCCCGCCGGGATCGCCGGGGTCGCGGTGCTGCTCGTCCTGATCGTCGCGGGGGGCGTCCTGCTGGCGCGGCTGGCGCCGCGGTTCCTCGGGCCGACCGCCGCGGAGCGGCTCGCGGACCTGGAGGCGCGGGCCGTCCGACTCGCCGAGCGCAACCGGCTCGCGCGCGAGCTGCACGACTCGGTGGGGCACGCGCTCAGCGTGGTGACGCTGCAGGCCGGCGCGGCAGGGCGCGTCCTCGACACCGACCCGGAGTTCGCGCGGGAGGCGCTCGGCGCGATCGAGGAGTCGGCGCGCGCCGCGCTGGAGGACCTGGACCACGTGCTCGGGCTGCTGCGCGAGGACCGGTCCCGGCCGGCGCCGCAGCCCACGCTGAAGGACCTCGGCCGCGTGCTGGAGCAGACGAGGCTCGCTGGCGTGCGGCTCGACGCGGAGGTGGACCCGCAGGTCGAGCACGTGCCCGCGGCGGTCTCCCGGGAGGCGTACCGGATCGTCCAGGAGGGGCTGACGAACGCGCTGCGGCACGCGGGCAAGGTGCCGGTGCGGCTGCGCCTCGGCGTCGCCGGGGAGCGGCTGGAGATGGAGATGAGCAACCCGCTGGGGGCGCGCGGCGTGGGGTCGGGCCACGGCGGCGGACGCGGGCTCGGCGGCATCCGCGAGCGCGTCACCGTGCTGCGCGGCGAGATGACCGCGGGGCCGGACGGCGACCGCTGGCGCGTGCGGGTGTCGCTGCCGCTCGGCCGCGTCTCCTGACCGGGCGGCGCCCGGTCCGGAGAGCGCCGCGTGCGAATTGATGAGAGGGCGGTGCTTCGTGAGAGGGTCCGGGACATGACGATCAAGGTGCTGCTGGTCGACGACGAGCGGCTGATCCGGGCGGGGCTGGCGGCGATCATCAACGCCGAGGACGACCTGGCCGTGGTCGGCGAGGCGTCCGACGGCGCGGAGGTGCCGGACGCGGTGGCGCGGCTGCGCCCGGACGTGATCCTGATGGACGTGCGGATGCCGCGGCTGGACGGGATCCAGGCGACCCGCCACATCCTGGACACCGTCCGCGAGCCCCCGAAGATCATCGTGGTGACGACGTTCGAGAACGACGAGTACGTCTACGACGCGCTGAAGGCGGGCGCGAACGGGTTCCTGCTGAAGCGGACGCGGCCGGAGGAGATCCTGCAGGCGGTCCGGATGGTCGCGCACGGCGACACCCTGCTGTTCCCGGCGGCGATCCGGGAGCTGGCCGCCGCGCACGGGCCGTCGGCGGCCGGCGGGCGGGCGGCGCGCTGGCACGGCGAGCTGACCGAGCGGGAGGCGGACGTGCTGCGCCTGGTGGCGAAGGGGCGCTCCAACGCCGAGATCGCGGGGGAGCTGTTCGTGAGCCCGCAGACGGTGAAGACGCACGTCGGGAACATCCTCGCCAAGCTGCAGGCGCGGGACCGGACGCAGGCGGTCATCCTCGCCTACGAGACGGGCTTCATCACCCCCGGCTGACCGGCCGTGGCGCGAGGGGGTTCGCCCGTGGCGTGAGGGGGTTCGCGGGCGCGCGCCGGGCGGGCATGATCGTCGGCATGAGGGACTTCCGGTTCGGGTTCAACTTCTTCGACATCGCCTCCCCGGGGGACTTCGTCGAGCGGTGCCGGCGGGGCGAGCGGTACGGCTACGACGTGGCGCAGGTCCCCGACCACCTCGGGTCGCCCGCGCCGTTCCCGACGATGGTCGCGGCGGCGGACGCGACGGAGCGGCTGCGGGTCGGCACGCTGGTGCTGAACGCCGCGTTCTGGAACGCGCACCTGCTGGCCCGCGAGATCGCGACCGCCGACCGGCTCACCGGCGGCCGGGTCGAGGTCGGCCTCGGCGCCGGGCACATGAAGTGGGAGTTCGACGCGGCGGGGATCGCGTGGGAGCCGTTCGCCGCCCGCGTCGAGCGGATGACCGCGCTGATCGGGGAGCTCGGGCGGCTGTTCGGCGGCCCGGACTACGCCGAGCGCAGGCCGGTCGCCGAGCACTACGGGCTCGCCGACCTCGCGCCGGTGCAGCGGTCGGGGTTCGGCGGGTCCGGCCCGCCGCTGCTGGTGGGCGGCACCGGCGACACGGTGCTGCGGGCCGCCGCCGAGCACGCCGACATCGTCGGCATCGCCGGGCTCTACCAGATCAAAGGGGAGCCGCCGGGGACGTTCCGGCTGGGGACGGCCGAGCAGGCGGCCGAGCGGGTGGCGTTCGCCCGCGCGCACGCCGGGGACCGGGCGGACGCGATCGAGTGGAACGTGCTCGTCCAGATCGTCGAGGTCACCCCGGACCGGCGGGCCGCGGCCGAGCGGCTCCAGGCGGCGCGCGCGCCGCACATGACCGTCGAGGAGGTGCTGGACACGCCGTTCGCGTTCATCGGCACGCACGAGCAGATCGCCGAGCAGGTGCGGGAGCGGCGCGAGCGGTTCGGCTTCTCGTACGTGACGGTGCACGGGCCGTTCATGGACGACTTCGGCCCCGTGGTCGAGCGGCTGCGCTGACCCGCCGCACCGGGGCGCCCGGCCCGTCTCCTAGAGTGGGCGAACGAGATTCTAGAACGAGCCTCTGGAAAGGACGACGATGGGCGCGACGTCTTCCGAGACCACCCCGCACTGGTTCGCTGGTGTGCCGCACTCGCTCGACTACCCGGACGTCCCGGTCGGCGCGATCCTCGCGGGCGCGGCGCGGCGCTGGGGCGACCGGACGGCCCTGCACCACGCCGGACGCGACCTGTCGTTCACCGAGCTGGCGCGCGCGTCGGCCCGGTTCGCGCACGGGCTGATCGCGCGGGGCATCGGCCGCGGCGACGTCGTCGCGCTGCACCTGCCGAACGTCCCGCAGTTCGCGATCGCCTACTACGGGACGCTGCTGGCGGGCGCGACGTTCTCGCCGTGCAACCCGCTGCTGCCGCCCGGCGAGCTGGCCTTCCAGCTCGCCGACTGCGGCGCGGCGGTGGTCGTCACGCTCGACCTGCTCGCCGGATCGGTCGCGCAGGCCCTCGGCCGGACGAAGGTCCGCACGGTCGTCGTCGCGGGCTCGGGCGGCGCCGGCGCCCCGGCGGACGTGGCGGGGCTGTGCGACGGCGCGTTCGCGGGCTGCGGCGTCGCGTTCGAGGAGGTCGGCGCGGGACGTCCGGAGGAGTTCCCCGAGGTCGAGATCGACGTCCGCCGCGACCTTGCGCACATCGCCTACACCGGCGGGACGACGGGCCGCTCGAAGGGCGTGATGCTCCCGCACCGCAACGTCGTGGTGAACACCCTCCAGTTCGCCTGCTCCGGGACCGGATCGGTGCCCGAACTCGACGGCCACGGCGGCCTGACGATCCGCGCGGTCGGCCCGGAGGGGGAGTACCCGACGCCGCTTGGCGAGGGCGTCATCGTCAGCGTCGCGCCCTGGTTCCATGCGATGGGCACAGTCGGCTACCTCAACTCCCAGTTCATGACGGGGACGACGATCGTCAGCCACCCGCGCCTGGACGTCCCGGCGTTCCTGGCGGACATGGAGAAGTTCCGCGCCACCGCGCTCGGCGGCGCGCCCGCGATGTTCTCCGCGCTGCTGGCCGACCCGTCGTTCGCGGACCGCGACCTGTCGTCGGTGCGGGGCGTGCGGTCGGGCGCCGCGCCGCTGTCGCACGAGATGATCGCCCGGCTGCGCGAGGCGTTCCCGGACGCGGTGGTCGTCGAGGCGTACGGGCTCAGCGAGGTGACGATGGGCGCGACCGCGAACCCGACGCACCGGTCCGGTGTGCGGAAGACCGGCACGGTCGGGGTGCCGGTCCCGGACGTCCGGGTGAAGATCGTCGCGGCGGACGCCCCGGCGGTGGACGAGTCGACCCCCGCGCTGCCGCCCGGCGCGGAGGGCGAGGTGTGCGTGCACGGCCCGCAGGTCATGGCCGGCTACCTGAACCGCCCGGACGAGACCGCGGCGGTGCTGAGCCCGGACGGCTGGCTGCGCACGGGCGACGTCGGCGTGCTCGACGAGGACGGCTACCTGTCCATCGTCGACCGCAAGAAGGACATGCTCCTTTACAACGGCTACAACGTGTACCCGCGCGAGCTGGAGGAGAAGCTGCTCGCGCACCCCGCCGTCGCGGGCGCGGCCGTGGTCGGGCGCCCCGACCCGCAGGCGGGGGAGCTGCCGACCGCGTTCGTCGTCCGCTCCGGCGAGGTGACCGCGGACGAGCTGATGGAGCACGTCAACGCTGCCGTCGTGCACTACAAGAAGCTGCGCGAGGTCCGCTTCGTCGACGAGATCCCCGTGTCGGCCGCCGGCAAGGTCCTGAAGCGGGAGCTCCGCGCGTCGCTGTGACCGCCGCTCATCGCAGCGACGCGGCGAACTCCAGCACCCGCGCCGCGTCGCCGCGCGGGCTGATCAGCAGGTCGGTCGCGCCGGCGTCGGCGAAGCGGCGCAGCTCCCGCTCCACCGCCGCCTCGTCGCCCGCGACGACCGTCTCGTGCACGCCGGACAGCCCCTGCCGGTCGAGGATCGCGCGGTAGCCGGGGAACTCCGACGCGGCGGCGAACTGCTCGGCGAGGTCCCTGCGGGCGCCGTCGGGGTCGGTGGTGAGCGCGACGACGACGCCCGCCAGCACGCGCGGCGCGGGACGTCCGGCGGCCTCGGCGGCCCGGGTGATCGACGGCACGATGTGGTCGGCGATCGCGGCGGCGCCGGTCCAGGTCGTCACGGTCCCGTCGGCGAGCTCGCCGGCGGTCCGGAGCATCGCCGGGCCGAGCGCGGAGACGATCACCGGCGGCGGGGTCGCGCCGGGCGCGTCCACCGTCCCCACCGCGGTGAGCGTCTCGCCGCGGTACTCGACGTCCTCGCCGCGCAGCAGCGGGCGCAGCGCCGACAGGTACTCGCGGACGTGCCGCGCGGGCCGCTCGTAGGGGATGCCGTGCCCGCCCTCGATGACCGGCGGGTGGCTCGGCCCGATCCCGAGCGTGAAGCGCCCGCCGGCCATCGCCTGCGCGGTGAGGGCCTGGCTCGCGAGGGCGAGGGGGTGCCGCGGCCAGGTCGGGACGATCGCGGTGCCGACCTCCAGGCCGGGCGTCTCCCGGCCGGCGAGCGCCGCGGCCATGAGGGCGTCCCAGGACGGGACATGGCCGAAGAAGACGCTGTCGAGCCCCGCGTCGCGCGCCAGGCGGGCCTGGGCGACGACGCCGTCCAGTGGCGCCCCCGCGGCGATGGCGAACATTCCGATGCGCATGGACCGCTCCTAATGTGAACCTGATGTTCCGCTTCTTCTTACGGGGACAGGGTAACCTGAATCCGGAGTTCCGCTTGACCGGAGGAGGGGACGGTGCGCGCCGACGCCCGCCGCAACCGCGAGCGCATCGTCGCGTCCGCGCTGGACCTGTTCGCCGCGCGCGGGTGCGCGGTGAGCATGGACGACATCGCGCGCGACGCCGGCCTCGGCGTGGGCACGCTCTACCGGCACTTCCCGGACCGGCGCGCCCTCGTCGAGGAGATCGCCGTGTCCGCGCTGCTGCGGTTCCGCGACCGGATCACCGAGCTGCGGGGCGTCCCGCCCGGGGAGGCGCTGGCGCTGGCCGTGGAGCACTGCGCCGGCGAGCCGTTCGCGCTGATCAAGTCCCTCGCCGGGGACGGGCCCGCGCCGCCCGAGCGGCTGGAGCTCCAGGCCGAGGTCGACGCCCGGCTGGCGGAGCTCGCCGCGGCGGCGCAGGACGAGGGCGCGGTCCGGAGCGACATCCGCCCGGCGGAGGTGATCGAGATCATCAGCATGGCCGTCTGCCGCCCCGGCGCCCGCGCGGGCGACCCCGTCACCCGCGTGGTGCTGGACGGCCTCCGCGCCCGGCCCTGAGCGGACCCCGCCGGATCCTCAATCGCCGCTTACACCTCGTTTACCTGCGAGTAGCTACAAAAGAGGCAGTAGATACAAAAGGTGACGATCGGGGGATCATGGACGCTTCGACCCTGTCCGACCTGCGCAAGCCCCGCCCCTACCCGGCCGTCTCGGTGCTGATGCCGACGCACCGGTCCGCGCCCGGCAACCGGCAGGACCCGATCCGGCTCCGCAACCTGCTCGCCGAGGCCCGCCGCCGGCTGCACGACGACATCCGGGTGACGGGCGGCACCGCCGACCACGTCGTGCACGCGCTGGAGCGGGCCGCCGCCGAGATCGACCTGCGGCACGCCTCCGACGGCCTGGTCCTGTTCGCGGCGCCCGACGGCGAGCACCACGCGTTCACCATCTCCCAGCCGGTGGACGAGCGCGTCGTCGTCGACACCGGGTTCGCCACCCGCGACCTCGTCGCCGCCTACACCCGCTCCCCGCGCTACTGGCTGCTGTCGCTGTCGGACCAGCGCACCCGGCTCTGGGGCGGGCAGGGCGAGGAACTGACCGAGCACACCCGCGACGGGTTCCCCGTCGTCCCCGAACCCGTCGACGAGGTCGCCGCGGGGCGGATGGCGCGGCGCAGCGCCCGCGACAGCGAGGACGAGCCGCACCGGCGGGCCGCCCGCGACGTCGTCGCCGCCCTCGACCACGTCCTCGCCCGCGACCGGCGGCCCGTCCTCGTCGCCGGCGTCACCCGCCACCAGGCGTTCTTCGACGAGGCCGCCGGCTCCCACATCAGCGTCGCCGGGCGCGTCGACGGCAGCTACGAGGGCGCCGCGCCGAGCGCCCTCATCGAGGCGGCCCGGCCCGCCTTGCACGCCTACGAGGACCTCCGCGAGGTCGGGGTGCTCGCCGAGCTGGAGGCGGCGCGCAGCATCCAGCGCTACGCCGGCGGCCTCCTCGAGGTCGCCCGGCTGGTCGAGGAGGGCCGCGGCGAGCACCTGGTCGTCGAGCGCGGCTACTACGCGCCCGCCGTGCGCACCGACGGCGAGCTCGTCCCCGTCGACGGCATGCCGGGCGTCCTCAAGGGCGCGGACGTCGTCGACGACGTGGTGGACGACGTCATCGAGACGGCCCTGGAGTACGGCGGCGAGGTGACGTTCGTCTCCGACGGCTTCCTGGTCGACCACGGCCGCATCGCGCTGGTCACCCGCTACTGACCGCAGGACGGGTCGTGCCACGCGACCCAGTGGATCGTCCCCCACGACGTGTTCGCGTGGGGCTGCCATCCCGCCGGGTGACCAGGCCACGACGCGTCGGGGGACGTCCCGTCCGGTGTCTGCACCAGGACCGTGCAGACGCCGGACGCGGGCTGCTCGCGGCGGACGTCGATGCGGCCGATGCGCGTCCACCACACCGGATGGATGAGCATGGTCCGCACCTCCCAGCCGACCGACGCGTCCGCGACGACGCCGCCCTCCGGCGCGCCGGGCAGCGGCGGCGCGGGCCGCACCCGGTCCGGATGCATGCCGAACAGGAAGACGAGCGCGGCCAGGTTCGTCGCCGCCAGCGCGCACGCCGCCACGGCCGTCCCCGCCCTGGGGACGCGGCCCAGCACGACGAACCCGCACAGCAGCCCGAGCGCGGCGAACGATGCCGCCGTCAGGTGCAGCGCGCCGCGGTCGCCCGTCAGGAATGACGTCTCGGGGAAGTCGAACCCGATGAACTTGTAGGTGTGCAGCCGTTCGCCCGCGTAGAGGTGCACCCACAGCCCCGCCGCGCCGACGATGGCGGCCGCGGCCGCGACCAGCCCCACCGCCCTGCGCAGGCCCACCTGCAACAGCGCCGCCGCACCCGCCAGCGCGTACACCAGCGCCACGCACGACAGGTACCGCCCGTACGCGTAGTTGCCCACGCGGTGCTCGTCCGGCAGCGCGGCGGACGACGCGTACGCGATCCCGAACGTCACGGTGAGCAGCACGCCCGCCATGACCCGGTCCGCAGCGTCCGCCTGCCGCCGCACCAGCACGGCGACGACGGCCGCGAGGCCGACCCCGCCGAGCCCCCACGTGGAGACGGCCAGGTACCAGATCTGCCCGGCCGCGCCCGACAGCGCCCACGCCTGCCCCGCGCCCGTGGTGAACCGCGCGCCGAGGTTCTCCGCGAGGTCGCGCGCCCCCGCCGGGTACAGCTCGGCGCGGACGTACCCGTTGACGGCCGCCGCGACCAAGTAGCCGCCCGCGGCGACCGCCAGCCCCGCGGCTCCGGCGCCGGCGACGGCCCAGCGCCTCCGCACGGCCCCGGTGACCGTGAGCGCCACCAGCGTCACGACATGGACGGCCAGGACGACCTCGCCGCGGCTGTGCACCGCCGCCGCGAACACCGCCACCGAACTAGCCGCCCCCGCATCCCGAACCATCGCCGCGCCCCGGAAACGGAGCGGCCCGTCAGACGCGGCCTGACCAGCAAGCCCCAGCCCGTGACCCCGGCCACGCGGCGACCGGAACCGTCGCGATCGCGTGCGAAGCCAAGTTCGAGCCTGCGAGAACTTGATCGCGCAGCGAGCCGCCAGGCGAGTCGGAGCGATGCAGCGATCGCGCGCATTGCCCGCCGAAGGAAGGCGCTCTAGCGCCTGACGCCAAGGGCAATGCAATAGACACAGCCACGTGAGGACGATCGTGGGGAGGACGGCGTCGGCGAGGACGAACTCGCCGAAGAAGGCGGTGGCGGGGAGGAGTGCGGCGCCCCAGGCGAGGGGGAGCGCGGTGCGCGGGGGCAGGCCGAACCGGCGGGCGGCGACGTAGCCGAGGGGGAACAGGGCCGCGCCGATCACCGCGTTGATCGCCAGGGCGATGGTGTAGACGGTGACGGGGTCGTGCGAGAACCCGTAGGCGGGGGCGAGCAATGCCGCGTATCCGCCCTGGTAGAAGGTGTTTCCGGACATGTCGCCGCCGTGCCCGCCGGACAGGAGGCGCGCGGCGAGCAGGTAGCCGGTCTCGTCGGGGTTGGCGACGGGACCCGTGCGCGCGCGGGCGAACCACAGCCGGACGCAGACCTGCGCGGCGAAACCGGCGGCGAGCAGCCACGGCAGGGCGCGGTGGCGCCGGGTGCGTGGGGGAGCGTCCGGGGCGGGCCGCAGGACCGGAGCGATCTGGAGGGTCATGGGCCCCACCGTCCGGGCCGGACGTCATCGTCGTGTCGGCGGAATGTCCGGATCCTGTGACATGAGTGGGAGGACGTGACCGGTGCGACCAATAATGTCGGGGTGGCGAGCATTCTCTTCGTTGAGGACGATCCGTCGGCGCGGACCGCGCTGGAGCTGGCGCTGACCCGCCAGGGGCACCGCGTGACCTCCCGCGCCACCGGGGAGGACGGCCTGGAGGCGCTGCGCGCCCGCCGCCCGGAGATCGCGATCCTGGACGTGATGCTGCCGGGCATCGACGGGATCGAGGTGTGCCGGCGGATCCGCCGCGGCGACCCGCTGCCGGTGATCCTGCTCACCGCGCGCGGCGACGACCTGGACGTCGTCCTCGGCCTGGAGGCGGGCGCCGACGACTACGTGGTGAAGCCGGTCGAGCCGCGGGTGCTGGACGCGCGGATCCGGGCGGTGCTGCGCCGCGCCGAGACCCGCGCCGACATCGCCGCGTACGGCGACCTCGTGATCGACCGCGCGTCGCTGAAGGTCACCAAGGCGGGGACCGACGTCCGGCTCACCCCGACGGAGCTGCGGCTGCTGCTGGAGCTGTCGCGGCGGCCGGGGCAGGCGCTGACCCGCCAGCACCTGCTGGCGGAGGTGTGGGAGCACACCTACCCGGGGGACTCGCGGCTGGTGGACGCCTGCGTGCAGCGGGTCCGCGCGAAGATCGAGGACGAGCCGGCGGAGCCGCGGCTGATCGAGACCGTGCGCGGTTTCGGCTACCGGTTCACGGCGCCGTGAGGCTGCTGCGCCGGGTCACCGGGCTGCGGATCCGGCTCGTCGCCGCGTTCACGGTGGTGGCGCTGCTGGCGTCGGTGCTGGCGTCCGGCATCTCGTACGTGCTGCTGCGGCGGGTGATGCTGCAGCGGACGCAGGACGCGGTGCTGACCCAGATCCGCAACACCCTGGCGCAGCAGATCCCGGAGCAGATGCCGCCCGACACCGAGCTGCTCATCGCCGACCAGGTGGAACGGGTGCTCTCCGCGCCGGGGCGGACGGTGGTGGCGGTGCCCGTGCCGCTCGACGGGAGCGTCCCGGTGCCCCCGCCCGGTTCGCTGGACGTGCCGGTGAGCAGGGACTTCGCGCGCCGGGCGACGCACGGCGTGGTGTTCCAGCGGATCGTGGTCAAGTCCCGTCCGGGGCTGGAGGGGCATCCGTACCTGCTGGTCGGCGCGCGCGCGACCGGCTACAGCACGACGGTGGACGAGCCGCAGCGGACCACGCCGCCGATGGTGTTCGTGTCGGTGAGCCTGTCCCGGGAGGCGGCGGACCTGCGCTCGCTGACCCGGGCGCTCGTCGTCGCGGACGCCGCCGCGCTGCTCGCGGCGCTGCTGCTCGCGCTGCTCGCGACCCGCGGGGTGCTGCGTCCGGTGCGCAGACTCGGCGCGGCCGCCCGCGCGCTGGGCGACGGGCGGCTGTCGACGCGGGTCCGGGTGCGGGGCCACGACGAGCTCGCCGATCTCGCGCACACCTACAACCACGCCGCCGCCGCGCTGGAGCGGACCGTGACGGAGCTGCGCGCGATGGAGGCGGCGTCCCGGCGGTTCGTCGCCGACGTCTCGCACGAGCTGCGCACGCCGCTGACCTCGATGATCGCGATGACGGACGTGCTGGCGGAGGAGGCGGGGGACGACGGGGGCGCGGCGCGGCTGGTGGCGGAGGAGACCCGCCGGCTCGGCGGGCTGGTGGAGCACCTGATCGAGATCAGCCGGTTCGACGCGGGCGCCGCCGCGCTCGTGCTGGACGACGTGAACGTCGCGGAGGCGGTCGCCGGCACGCTGTCGGCGCGCGGCTGGCCGGGCCGGGTGGCGGTGGAGGGGCCGGCGGACCTGTTCGTCCGGGCGGACCCGCGCCGGCTCGACGTCATCGTGGCGAACCTGGTCGGCAACGCGCTGAAGCACGGCGGCCCGCCGGTCACGCTGCGCTTCGGCCCGGAGCGGCGGGACGAGCCCGGCGTGGTGGTCGCCGTCGCCGACCGCGGCCCCGGCATACCGGACGACCTGCTCGGCGTGGTCTTCGACCGGTTCGTGAAGGCGGAGGCGGCCCGGTCCCGCAGCGAGGGCAGCGGGCTCGGGCTGTCGATCGCGAAGGAGAACGCCGTCCTGCACGGCGGGACGCTGGAGGCCGCCAACGGGCCGGGCGGGGGAGCGGTGTTCACGCTGTGGCTGCCCGCCCGCCACGACGACGAGGACTGCGCCGAGGACGGCGACGGCAAGGACGAAAGGGACGGCAAGGGCGGCGCGGACGGGAGCGAGGACGGGGAGGACGCGTGAGGAAGCCATCGGGACGGGCGGGCCGGACGCTCGCCATGGCGGCCATGGCGGCGGCGGTGGTCGTGGCGGCGGCGGGCTGCGGCGTCCGTCCGACGAGCGTGCTCAGCGCGGGCAGCATGCCGGTCGCCGACGGGAGGGCCTCCACCATCACCGTCTACCTGGTGAAGGACCGCGCCCTGTACCCGGCCGTCCGCCCGGGGCTGCCGGGACATCCGTACCTCGCGCTCGCGCAGCTCGGCGTCCCCGTCACCTCCGAGGAGCGCCGCGCCGGGCTGTACACCGACGTCCGGCCGCAGGAGATCAGCGTGACGCAGGACGGCCCGCCCGGCACGGTCACCGTGTGGGTGGACGATCCGGGTCCGCGGGGGCTGCGGCCGGGGCCCGGGTCGCGCTGGCCGCGGCTGGCGCTCGCGCAGGTCGCCTGCACCGCCCAGGCCGTCCCCGGGGTGAAGGGCGTGCTGCTGGAGGCGCCCGACGAGGCGTCCGGGCACGACCGCGTCCCGCTGGACTGCGGGGACTTCGCCGACCTGCGCTGATCAGCCCTTGGTGAGCCAGCGGGTCGCGACGTCGCCGAGCACCGACCGGATCGCGAGGATCGCGATGCCGAGCATCAGCACCGGCCCGACGACCCAGTGCTCGACCTTGCCGTTGGTGCGGGGGACCACCGGCATCTCGATCCGCCAGGGCAGCGGCCAGAACACCGGGCAGCCGCGCGGTGTGAGGCAGTCCCCGGCCACGTGCGCGAGGCAGCCGAGGGTGACCGCGAACCCGACGAAGCTCATGTCGATCTTGTGCATCAGCCAGACGGCGATCAGCGCCAGCGCGCAGTCGGCCAGCGCGGACTGCGGCTCGCGGCCCTCGAAGTCGAGGCCGACGCCGCGCAGCCCCAGCCCGACGATCATGAACAGGCAGGCCCACCACGCGTACACGTAGTGGGTGGCGAGGGTGTCCATCGCCCAGCCGATGCCGACCGCGAACAGGATCGAGTGGGTGGCGTGCCGGTGCCCGCCCGAGATCTTCCCGATCCACTTGCACATGTGGTGGGTGATGGGCCCGTAGGTGTTGGCGATGCGCCCGTTGTGGTGGTCGATGTCGGGCAGGATCGCCGCGCCCGCGCACACCACCGCGCCCGCCGCGACCTGCTCGGGCGACAGCGACACCGCGAAGTCGCCGAGCAGCCTCTCCTGTCCGAGCACCGGCACCGCGGCCAGCCACGCCAGCGCGCCGCTCAGCGCGTGCGTCTTCCCCATCATGGGCAGTTCCCCCGCCTTCCGCACACCGTCCGCCGCCCGGTTCAGGGCGGGACTCTAGCCCGCTACTGATCGTTTTCAGCGGCGGCGCGCCGAAGCGGATGCCACGTCCCTTTGATGTGGAATGCGGCGCCCGGGTTCCGCGCTCAGGCGGGGAGCCCGTCGTGGCGGGCGCGGGCGGCGACGACGGCCTCGACGTTCTCCTCGGCCCAGTCGGTGATCGCCTGGATCGGCTTGCCGAGCGACAGGCCGAGCGGGGTCAGCGCGTACTCGACGCGCGGCGGCACCTCGGCGAAGACGTGCCGGGTGAGCAGGCCGTCGCGTTCCATGGCCCGCAGCGTCTGGGTAAGGACCTTGGGGGTGACGCCGCCGATCAGGCGGCGGAGCTCGGTGAAGCGGCGCGGTCCGTCGGCGAGGCTCAGCACGACCAGCACCGACCACTTGTCGCCGATCCGGTCGAGGATCAGCCGGGTCGGGCAGCCGGGATCGAACGCGTCGCCTCTCATGGTTTCCAGAGGGTACCAATAGCACGTTGAAGTAACCAGTATCCGCTGGATACCGTCACTCGGCACGGACTTCCAGGAGGACGACATGAAGATTCTGCTGATCGGCGCCACCGGGATGATCGGGCGGCGCATCGCCGCCGAGGCGCGCGACCGCGGCCACGAGGTCACCGGCGTGACCCGCAGCGGCAACGAAGGGACGCGGAAGGCCGACGCGGCCGACGCCGCCGCCGTGGCCGCCCTCGCGGAGGGCCACGACGCCGTGGTGGTGGCGATCTCGCCGCCCCGCGACGGGTCCGACCCCGAGGGGCCGGTGCTGGAGGCGGGCCGCGCCGTGCTGGACGCGGTGCGCCGGGCCGGGGTCCGGCGGCTGGTCGTGGTCGGCGGCGCCGGCAGCCTGGAGGTCGCGCCCGGCGTCCGGCACGTCGACGAGCCCGGCTTCGTCGAGGCGTACAAGCCCGAGGCGCTGGCCCACGCCGCCCTGCTCGACGCCATCCGCGCCGAGGCGGGCGACCTCGACTGGACCTACGTCTCGCCCGCGGCGGTGATCGAGCCCGGCGAGCGGACCGGGGTCTTCCGCCTCGGCGGCGACCAGCTGCTCCGCGACGCCGCCGGCGACAGCCGCATCAGCGCCGAGGACTACGCCGTCGCGCTCGTCGACGAGCTGGAGAAGAACGACGCGATCGGCCGCCGCATCACCGTCGCGTACTGAGCCGCGCACCGCGGCGCCGTGGACCGAGCCGGTGACCGCGCCGGAGGTCAGCGCTTGCGCGACGGCGTCTCGATCAGGCGCCAGGCGTCGGACTCCTCGCCCGGCTCGTACGGGGAGTCCAGCCGCTTCGCGAGGACGCCGGGCAGCCCCTGCTCCGCGGCCGTCGCCCGCACCGCGTCGCCGTCGCCCGGGTACCACGGCGCCGTCTGCCAGGACGGCCCCGACAGGTCCAGCTCGTCCAGCCGGGCGCGGCGGTCCCGGTACGGGACGTCCAGCAGCGGCCGCCCGTCCAGATGCGGCACGTCGAAGATCATGTAGGTCTCGCGGCCGTCCAGCACGGCCAGCTCCCCGTCCAGCACCGCCGGGCGCGCGCCGAGCCGGCCGCCGAGCCGCGAGCCGAGCCCGCCGGGGCCGTCCACCGGGCGGCCCCGGCCGTCGGTGAACCGCGTCCGGCCGCCCTCCACGTACGCAAGCAGCCGCCGGCCGCCCCACGCGAACTCGAACCCCCACGCGTCCTGGTCGCGCGGCAGCCGGGCCCGCCGCACCGGCCGCATCGGGCGCAGCGACTCCGGCAGCGGCTCGGCGTCCGGGTCCTCCGGCGGGTCCATCCGGTGGATCATCCAGTTCTTGCCGCGCGTCCTGAACAGCACGTACCGGCCCGACACCCGCGAGCCGTGGATGACGACCTTCACCTCGCGCTCGGACCACTTCTCCGTCTCGTACGTCCCGCGGTCCCAGATCGTCACCGTGCCGCCGCCGTACTCGTCCTGCGGGATGTCGCCCTCGAACGTCGCGTACTCCAGCGGATGGTCCTCGGTGTGGACGGCCAGGTGGTTCGTCTTCGGGCTCCACGGCAGGCCCTTCGGCACGGCCCAGGAGACCAGCACGCCGTCCCGCTCGAACCGCAGGTCCCAGTGCAGGCTGGAGGCGTGGTGCTCCTGGACGACGAACGTGTCGTCGTCGCCGTGCGGCAGCGCCTTCTCCTCGGGGACGGGCTCGGGGGTCTTCCGGGGGTCGCGCTTGCCGCGGTACTCGGCGAGCCGGTCGCCCTTCCGCGCGTCCTTCTTGCCCTTCTTCTCCGTCACGCCCGCCACATACCCGCGATCAGCCGATGAAGACGGCCCTAGCGGCGACGAGGACGCCCGCTAGCGGATGAAGACGGCGTAGTCGGCGAGGTCGCCGGTCAGCTGCGGCGGCAGGCCCGCCACCGCCGACATCTCCTCGGCGGACACGAACCCGCCGGTCTCCGATCGCACCCGCTCGATCTTCCCGGCCAGCTCCGGGGTGATGCCGGGCAGCAGCGTCAGCGCCTCCGCCGGAGCGTGGTTGACGTCGATCAGCCCGCCGTCCTGGTACTGGCGCGGCAGGTCGGGGCGGCCGATCCGGAGCTCCTTGGCGAGGCCCGGGTCGCTCGCCGCCAGCTCCCGCGCCTTCTCGCGCAGCAGCCGCTGCCGCCGCACCCGCTCCACGACGGCCTCGTTGTCGATGCCCGCCAGCCCGTGCGGGTCGAACACGCGGCGCCGGATGAGGAACGCGTGCCCGCACCCCACCACCGCGAGGAGGAACAGCAGCACCCCCACGGCCTGCTGCGTGCCGTCCTGCTTGCCGATGTCCGGCAGCAGGTACAGCATCAGCGAGAAGATGCCGATGTAGACCGCCGACGACACCAGCAGGTGCGCGCTGCGCCGCCACAGCGCCGCCGCCGCGAACGTGAACGGCGTCGCGTACCCGAGCGTCAGGAACGGCAGCGCCGCCCACGTCACGCTCAGCGCGGCCCGCCCGGGAGGCATGCTGTCGGACGGGACCCTCGGCTCGTACGGCGCTGGAGCGTTCATCAGGCGGATTCTCCCGGCCGGGTCGCAGGCTGAACGGGACGCTAGGTCGACGGAAGGGTCACGGGAGGGTGAGGATTTCGTGGCCGTCCTCGGTCACCAGCAGCGTGTGCTCGAACTGCGCGGTGCGCTTGCGGTCCTTGGTGACGACGGTCCAGCCGTCGTCCCAGATGTCGTAGTCGTAGGTGCCGAGGGTCAGCATCGGCTCGACGGTGAACGTCATGCCCGGCTCGATGATCGTCGTGGCGTTCGGGTCGTCGTAGTGCGGGACGACCAGCCCCGAGTGGAACGTGGTCCCGATGCCGTGCCCGGTGAAGTCGCGGACGACCCCGTACCCGAACCGCTTGGCGTAGGACTCGATGACCCGCCCGATCACGTTCAGCGCGCGGCCCGGCTTGACCGCCCGGATGCCCCGCATCGTCGCCTCGCGGGTCCGCTCCACCAGCAGCCGCGACTCCTCGTCCACGTCGCCGCACAGGAACGTCGCGTCGGTGTCGCCGTGCACGCCGTCGATGAACGCGGTGATGTCGACGTTGATGATGTCGCCGTCGCGCAGCACGGTGTCGTCGGGGATGCCGTGGCAGATCACCTCGTTGATCGAGGTGCACAGCGACTTGGGGAAGCCCCGGTAGCCGAGGGTGGAGGGGTAGGCGCCGTGGTCGAGCATGAACTCGTGGCCGATGCGGTCCAGCTCGTCGGTGGTGACGCCGGGCCGGACGTGCTTGCCGACCTCCTCCAGCGCCTGCGCCGCGATCTTGCCCGCCACCCGCATCCGCTCGATGATCTCGGGTGTCTTGACGTCCGGCTCGCCGGTCTTCGGCCGCTTCTTCCCCACGTACTCCGGGCGCGGGATCTGCGCCGGGACCTTGCGCATGGGCGAGACGTTGCCGGGACGGAGAAGCTGGGTCGTCATAGTGATGGAGTGTAGTCAGCGGGATCCGGGCAACGAATCCCGCCGAGCCTTGGATCGGAAGGAGCGCCGATGGCCGGTGACGACGGTGACTGGTGGTTCTGCCTGAAGCACATGAAGGTCGAGCACGGGCCCGGCTGCCCGAACAAGGACCGGATGGGCCCGTACCCGACCGAGAGCGCCGCCGCCGGCGCGCTGGCGCTGGCCCGCGAGCGCAACGAGGCCTGGCGCAAGGACAACGGAGAGGACTAGCCGGGGCTAGTCGACGGTCGGGCCGGTGACCGCCTCGAGCAGCCGGGCGAGGCGGTGCCGCAGGCCGCGGGCGCCGCGCGCGGGCTCCTCGCCCGCCGCGGCGCTCACCAGGTGCTGCGCGCCGTCGAACGACAGCAGCGCCTCGTCCGCCGGGACGGTCAGCGCCTCGTGCGCCAGCCCCTCCAGCTCGCGGTCGCCGCCGTCGAGGGCGAGGATCGTGGCGCCGACGCGGCGCGCGTCGTCGACCCGTTCCAGCAGCGGGACGGGCGCCTCGTCCTCGGCGACGACGAACAGCGTCTCGCCGCGGCGCGCCTCCTCCAGCCGGGACAGCCCGATGCTGAGGTGCGGCGGCGCGTCCTGCGGCGGCGACCAGCGCACGAGGGTGGGCGCGAGGCCCGGGGCGTCGCCGAGCCGCGACTCGTCGTCCAGGTGCGCGGCCAGGTGCCACGGGTCGCCGCCGGGCGTGCCGACCAGCAGCAACCCGCCCGGGGTGCGGGAGGTGACCCGCAGCGCGCGTCCGAAGTCCTGGGTGCGCTCCAGCCAGCCGGTGGCGGACAGAACCTCGCGCAACATCACGATCTGCTCGGCGTCCACCGGTCCATGGTGCCGCACGGGACGCGGGCGGCACGCCGGTTTCGCGCGAGCGGGAGGGCGACGCGAAGCGGCCGGAGGGCCGCCTGGCAGACTCGGCGGCATGACTGAGCAGCAGCAGAGGACTCCCTACGACCTCCCCGACGTCAGCGGCCTCACCATCGGCATCCTCGGCGGCACCGGGGACCAGGGCAAGGGCCTCGCGCGCCGGTTCGCGCTGGCCGGGCACCGCGTGGTCATCGGGTCGCGGAAGGCGGAGCGCGCGCAGCAGGCCGCCGACGATCTCGGCGCGGACCTGCCCGTGTCGGGCGCGGAGAACGAGGCCGCCGCGGGCGGCGCCGACGTGGTGGTCGTCGCGGTGCCGTGGGAGGGGCACAAGGCGCTGCTGGAGTCGCTGCGCGAGGTGCTCGCCGGCAAGATCGTCGTGGACTGCGTGAACCCGCTCGGCTTCGAGAAGGGCAAGGGCGCGTTCGCGCTGCCGGTCGAGGAGGGCAGCGCCGCCGAGCAGGCCGCGTCGGTCCTGCCGGACAGCCGCGTCGTCGCCGCGTTCCACCACGTGTCCGCCAAGCTGCTGCTGGACCCCGAGGTGGACGAGATGGAGCTGGACGTCCTCGTCCTCGGCAACGACCGCGAGGCCACCGACCTGGTGCAGGCGCTCGCCGGGCGCATCCCCGGCATGCGCGGCGTCTACGGCGGCCGGCTGCACAACGCCGGGCAGGTCGAGGCGTTCACCGCGAACCTGATCTCGATGAACCGCCGCTACAAGGCCCACGCCGGCCTGCGCATCACCGACGTCTGACGGGCGCCCCCGTCCGCGAAGGGCCGCTCCCGCGAAGGGCCGCTCTTGTCCGCGCAGGGTCGCTCCGTCCGCGAAGGGTCGCGCCTGTCCGCGAAGGGTCGCGCCTGGCCGGGCCGGGAGCGACCCTTCGCGTTGCGCGGATCCGATGACATTTCCGGCCAAGACCGCGGCGGTTTGTTGGGCATTTCCGACCAAGCCCGCCGCGCGCTTCCGCGGTTAGGGTGCCGGTGATGGGCCGTCGAGGGACCGGCCCTCGGACCACGCGCGCCGGCCGGGCGACGGCCGGGCCCGTCCGGCGGGCCGACGGGGTGGACTGCCGTGCTCGCTTACATCGTCCGGCGCTTCCTGAGCGCCGCGGTCATGCTCCTGCTGGTCACGCTGGTGACGTTCGGCACGTTCTTCTGGCTGCCGAAGCTCGCCGGGCAGACCACCGATCAGATCGCCGCGTCGTACGCCGGGCGGGCGTCGACGCCCGAGGCGATCGAGGCGACCAAGCAGCGGCTCGGCCTCGACCAGCCGGTCCTCGTCCAGTACTGGCACTACCTGAAGGCCATCGCGGTCGGCCGGGACTACGACGCGGGCCCGGTCACCGACCACTGCCCGGCGCCGTGCCTGGGCTACTCGTTCCGGAGCAGCCAGCCGGTGCTCGGGACGCTCCTCGACCGCGCGCCCGCGACGGCGTCGCTGGCGTCGGGCGCCGCTCTCCTGTGGCTCGCCGGGGGCATCGCCACCGGGGTGGTGTCGGCGCTGCGCAAGGGGTCGTTATGGGACCGCGCGACCATGATCGTCGCGTTGAGCGGAGTGTCGCTGCCGATCTACTTCACCGGCCTGGTCTCGCTCGCCCTGTTCTCCTACACGTGGCGGATCCTGCCCGGCGGCGGCAGCTACCGGCCGCTGACCACCGACCCGGGGATGTGGTTCCGGGCGCTGGTGCTCCCGTGGGTGACGCTCGCCTTCCTGTACGCGGCCATGTACGCGCGGCTGACCAGGGCGGGGATGCTCGAGACGATGAACGAGGACTTCGTCCGCACCGCCCGCGTCAAGGGGCTGCCGGAGGCGGCCGTCGTCGTCAAGCACGCCCTGCGCGCCTGCATGACGCCGATCGTCACCGTGTTCGGCCTCGACCTCGGCCTCCTGCTGGGCGGGGCGGTGCTGACGGAGAACACCTTCAGCATCCCCGGCCTGGGCGAGCTGGCGATCACGTCGATCCAGAGCGGCGACCTGCCGATGGTCCTCGGCGTCACGCTGCTCACCGCGGTCTCGGTGGTGGTGTTCAACCTGGTCGTCGACCTGCTCTACGCCGTCATCGACCCGCGGGTGCGGCTCGGCTGACGGGTCCGGGCGTCGGTGCCGCGCGGGGAGGCGGGGGACAGGGCGTGGCGCGTTCCGGCCAGGAAGGCGAGAATGGCGGGAGCGGTAGCCGACCGCGGCGCGTCCAAGTGCTGACGTTGGGGCATGGACGAGACGGGCGGGCGCGGCGCACGGCGGCGCCCGCCGTGGGTTCTGTGGCGGCGGTCCCGCCGCGCCGGCTCCGGCGCCGCCTATGATCGGCATGCGACAGGGCAGGTGAAGATGAGGCAGATCCGGTCCGCGGACCCGTGGAGCACGTTCCTGGCCCCTCCGGGGCGGGCCGCCGGGTCCGGGGTGCCCGCCGCGCCGGACGCCCCCGGGGCGCCGCACGCGCGCGGCGACGCGGGCGAGGCGGCCGAGGCCGGCGGCGGTGACGTGTACGGGCGGGTGCTCGACCATCTGCGGTCCGCGGACGGGCCGCTGTCGCTGGCGGAGATCCGGCACGCGACCGGGCTCGGGCTGCTGGAGGTGGCGGGCGCGGTGGAGCGGCTGCGCGACCGCGGGCTGGTCTCGATCGAGCGGGAGATCGACGAGGTCGTCCGGCTGACCGGGCGGTGATCGGGACCGGATGGTCGGATACCTCGTCACGGTCTCGCTGAGCTGCCTGGTCGGCGTCGCCGAGCTGGTCAGCCGGTACCGGGACCGTCCCACCACGCTGGTCCGGGTGCCGAGCACCTGGGCCTACGTGCTGATCAACGGGGGCGCGGGCGCCGGGTCGCTGCTGCTCCTGCACACCTTCGGCTGGCGGTTCGGGGTGGCGGCGCCGGACGTGGCCGCGGCGACGCAGGTGCTGGTCGCGAGCCTCGGCTCGATGATGGTGTTCCGCAGCGCGGTGTTCACCGTCCGGGTCGGGGACGAGGACGTCGCGGTCGGGCCGAGCACGCTGCTGACGTCGCTGCTGGCCGCCGCGGACCGGGGCGTCGACCGGATGCAGGCCAAGACCCGCGCGCAGGAGGCGGGGGAGATCATGCGCGGGGTCTCGTTCGCCAAGTCGAGGCTGGCGCTGCCGACGTACTGCCTCGGGCTGCTGCAGAACGTCTCCGCCGAGGACCAGGCGGACCTGCGCACGGCGGTGGACGCGCTCGCGGGCAGCGAGATGACCGACGGGCAGATGGCCCTCAACCTGGGGCTGCTGCTGATGAACGTGGCGGGCCCGGACGTGCTGCGCTCCGCCGTCGACACGCTGCGGGACGAGATCATGGCGGGCGCCCTGCCCGCCGTCCCGGCGCCGCGCAACGGCCAGGCCGGCGAGGGCCGGGCGAACGGCGGCGAGCTGGTCCGCTCCAACCCGGACCAGTAGCCGCCGCCCTCCCGGCCCTCGCCGGCCGGCGGGCGGACTCAGTGGTAGGTGTGCTCGGGGGCGGGGTAGGCGCCGCTGACGACCTCTTCGGCGTAGCTGCGCGCGGCGTCGCCGAGCACGGTGCCGATGTCCGCGAACTTCTTGACGAACTTCGCGGTGTGCGGCGTGAGGCCGGCCATGTCCTGCCAGACGAGCACCTGCGCGTCGGTCTGGTTGCCGCCGCCGATGCCGATCGTCGGGATGGACAGCGACGAGGTGACGCGGGCGGCGAGGTCCTCGGGGACGCACTCGAGGACGACGGAGAACGCGCCGGACGCCTCGAGCGCCTTGGCGTCGGCCATCAGCTCCTCGCCGGCCTGGCCGCGGCCCTGCACCCGGTAGCCGCCGAAGACGTTGACGGACTGCGGGGTGAGGCCGAGGTGGCCCATCACGGGGATGCCGGCGGAGACCATCGCCTCGACCTGCGGGAGGATGCGGCGGCCGCCCTCCACCTTGATCGCGTGCGCGCCGGTCTCCTTGAGGAACCGGGTGGCGGCGGAGAGGGCCTCGGGGACGCCGGTCTGGTACGAGCCGAACGGCAGGTCGGCGACGACCATGGCGCGCTTGGAGCCGCGGACGACGGCGGCGGCGAGCGGGATCAGGTCGTCGACGGTGACCGGGATCGTCGAGTCGTAGCCGTAGACGACCATGGCGGCGGAGTCGCCGACGAGGAGCACGGGGATGCCGGCCTCGTCGAAGATCCGCGCGGTGAGGGCGTCGTAGGCGGTGAGCATCGGCCACTTCTCGTGCCGCTCCTTGGCGGCCGCGATGTCGCGTACGGTGACCCTTCGCCCGCCGGTACCGCCGTAGAGTGCGGTCGGCTGCGCGGGCGGCGCTACAGATGAAGACATGCAGAACCTCCGGTCTTGAGGCGCCACGGTGGCGTACCCAGACGGATCCGATGGTGCCACTTCGAAAACGATTCGGGTAGCCCCCGAGATTCCCGGATCTTCCGGGCGCCGGCCGGAACAAATTACGAAACGCTACGGTTGCGTATCGGTGTAGAGCGGCGTACGCTCCTTACGAAACGAGACGTACCCGTATCGCATTCCCTCCGTCCACGATCCAAGGAGCGCTGTGGACTCCCAGACCGTCCAGCGGCGCCGGTGGTACATCCTCGGCGTGCTGACCGTGAGCCTGCTGGTGGTGGTGCTCGACAACACCATCCTCAACGTCGCGCTCAAGACCATCGCCGACCCCGAGAAGGGCCTCGGCGCCACCCAGAGCCAGCTCGAGTGGTCGATCAACTCCTACACGCTGGTCTTCGCCGGGCTGCTGTTCACCTTCGGGGTGATCGGCGACCGGATCGGCCGCAAGCGCGTGCTGATGGGCGGCATGGCCGTGTTCGCCCTCGCCTCGCTGGCGTCGGCGTACGCCCAGTCGCCCGACCAGCTCGTCTACGCCCGCGCCCTGATGGGCCTCGGCGGCGCCGCGATCATGCCGCAGACGCTGTCGATCATCTCCAACGTCTTCGAGCCGCACGAGCGCGCCCGCGCCATCGGCATCTGGGCCGGCGCCGTCGGCCTCGGCGTCGCCATCGGCCCGCTCACCGGCGGCCTGCTGCTCGCCCACTTCTGGTGGGGCTCGGTCTTCCTCATCAACGTGCCGGTCATCGTCGCCGGCGTCACGCTGATCGCCTTCCTGGTGCCCGAGTCGCGCAACCCGAACCCCGGACGGCTCGACCCGATCGGCGTCCTGCTGTCGGTCGTCGGCCTGGTCGTGGTGTCGTACGGCATCATCCAGGGCGGCGACAAGGGCGAATGGCTGACCCTGGGCACGCTCGGCCCGATCCTCGCCGGGCTCGCCGTCCTCGCCCTGTTCGTCTGGCACGAGGCCCGCACCGCCTCGCCCGCCTTCGACGTCCGGCTGTTCAAGGACGCCCGCATGTCGGCCGCCGTCGCGTCCATCGCGCTGTGCTTCTTCGCCGCCACCGGCGTGTTCTTCTTCACCAGCTTCTACATGCAGTCCGTGCGGGGGCTCAGCGCGCTGGAGTCCGGCGCGATGGTGCTGCCCTTCGCCGCAGCCCAGCTGATCTTCTCCCCGCGCAGCGCGGGCATGGTCCGCCGGTTCGGCGCCAAGGCCGTCTGCACGTCCGGGCTGCTGCTGGTCACCGTCGCGCTGGCGAGCTACCAGTTCGTCGGCACCGACACCCCGATGTGGATCCTCGGCGTGATCTTCTTCGTGCAGGGCGCCGGGATGGCCAACGTGATGCCGCCCGCCACCGAGTCGGTCATGTCCGCGCTGCCGCGCGAGAAGGCCGGCGCCGGATCGGCCGTCAACAACGTCGCCCGGCAGGTCGCGGTCGCGATGGGCGTCGCCGTCCTCGGCTCCGTCGTCGCGTCCGTCTACCGCGGCGACCTGCACGACCGGCTCGCCGCGCTGCCCGCCGGCGCCCGGCAGGCCGCCGGCGAGTCCATCGAGGGCGCGCACGCCGTCGCCGCCCGGCTGGGCACCGCGGGCCACGGCCTGATCGGCCCCGCCGACACCGCGTTCGTGCACGCCATGCACACCGCGTCGATCGCCGCGGCCGTCGTGTCCTTCCTCGGCGCCCTGGTCGTGCTGAAGTGGATGCCCGGACGCGCCGCCGCCCCGGCCGAGGCCGAGCCGGCGGAGCAGGCGGCTCCCGAACCGGAGAAGGCCCGCGTGTGAGAACGTGAGCATGCCATGAACGACACGACGACCAACCGCGCCCCGGGACGTCCGCGCAGCGAGCGGGCCGAGAAGGCCATCATCGAGGCCACCCTCGACCTGCTCGCCGCGGAGTCCGGGGTGGCCGGCGTCTCCATCGAGGCGGTCGCCGCCCGGGCCGGCGTCGGCAAGACGACGATCTACCGGCGCTGGCCCAGCAAGGAGGCGCTGATCGTGGGCGCGCTCGGCGCGGCGAAGGGCGAGCTGCCCGCGCCGTCCGGCGCGTCCGCCCGCGAGGACCTCCTGGAGATCGCGCGGACCTTCGCCGCCGAACGCAAGAAGCGGTACTCGCGCTGCTTCTGGAACGTGGTCGGCGGCGCGGAGAAGTACCCCGAGCTGTACGCCCGCTACAAGCAGGACGTCATCGAGCCGCGCCGCGCCGTCATCCGCGAGGTGCTGCGGCGCGGCGTCGAGACGGGGGAGCTGCGCGCCGACCTCGACATCGAGGCGGGCATCTCGATGCTGACCGGGTCGCTGTCCACCAAGACCCCGCAGGAGACCTTCCCGGAGGGCTACGCGGAGACCGTCGTGGACCTCCTGCTGACCGGGATCGGGGCCCCGTCCCGACCGCGGGACCTGGGCCCGTCCTGACCGCGGGACCGGGGCCCGTCCTGACCGGATCCGGCGGCGCCGGCGGGCGCCGCCGAGGGCCCTGCCCTCGGGAGATATCGCCCGGGAACCCGCATACCGCACGCTTTTCGGCGCGGTAACCGTGATCTTCTCCCGCCGATCACGCGTCATGCCCCATACTGTCGCTGGGTAGTGCTAAGACGACCGGCTGTCTGGAGCGCGTCAGGTGAGATCCGTCATGGCGCCGCGAGGCGATGCGCCCGCCACCGATTCGGCGTCCCGGACCCTGGTCCTGGGCATCGACGGGGCCCGGCGGATCGTCCAGTGCGGACCCAACAGCGCGGCCGTCATCGGCCGCGCACCGCAGGAGCTGATCGGCCGCCCGGCCGCCGACCTCGTCGCCGACGAGGCCAAGGCCGAGCTCGAGACGCTGCTGGAGGCCCTGGCCGCCGGGCAGGAGCGCACCGCCGTGCTCGCCGTCCCGCGCGGCGACGGCGGCCCCTCCCCGGACGCGGTCGTCACCGCCCAGCCGATGCTCGGCGGCGAGACCGGCACCGGCCCCGCCGGCCTGCTCTACGTGCGGGTGCCGCTGCCGCCCAGCGAGCGCTACCAGGACCCGGCGCTCATGCGCCGCGCCCTCATGGACGACCAGCTCACCCGGTTCGGCGCGTCCCTCGACCTCGACCAGTCCGCGCGCGGCCTCGTCGACGTCGTCGTCCCGCACTACTGCAACGCCGCGTCCGTGCTCGTGCTGGAGAGCCTCGTCGCCGCCGACGAGGTGCACAGCGAGTCCGGCGCCGCCGTGCTGCGCCGCATCGCCGTCACCTCCGACGACGGCAACCCCGCCTGGGGCGCCACGTTCCCCGTCGGCGAGGTCCTCGTCTTCCCCGAGGGCACCCCCTACCGGCAGGTGATGGAGACCGCCCAGCCCGTCCACCTGCCGCACATCGACGCCGACGCCGCCGGCGACATCGGCGCCAAATGGCGCCGCCGCCCCGCCGGCGACCTGCTCAGCGGCGTCTCCATGGTGCTGCTGCCGATGATCGCCCGCGACACCCTGCTCGGCTTCATCGCCTGCACCCGCATCCCCGGCTTCCGCAAGTTCGACGCCTACGACGTCGAGATCGGCATGGAGTTCGCCGCCCGCGCCGCCATCGTCATCGACAACGCCCGGCAGTTCAGCCGCGAGCGCTCCACCGCGCTCGCGCTGCAGCGCAGCCTGCTGCCGCTGCGGCTGTCCGCGCCGTCCTCGGTCGAGGTCCGGCACCGCTACCTGCCCGGCAGCAAGCTCGTCGAGGTCGGCGGCGACTGGTACGAGTCGATCGCGCTGCCCGGCGCCCGCGTCGCACTCATCGTCGGCGACGTCGCCGGGCACGGCGTCCGCGCCGCCGTCACCATGGGCCGGCTGCGCACCGCCCTGCACACCCTCGCGAACCTCGAACTGCCGCCCGCCGACGCCCTGCACGTCATGCACGAGCTGATGATCGAGCTCGGCGAGCAGGAACCGCACTTCGCCACCTGCGTGTACGCGGTCTACGACGCCACCACCGGCACCATCGAGATCGCCTCCGCCGGGCACCTGCCGCCGCTGCTGGCGAGCCCGTCCGGCGACAACGAGTACCTGACCGTCCCGCCCGCGCCGCCGCTCGGCGTCGCCGGCGGCGCCGCCATCGAGAGCCGCGAGTTCACCGTCGAGGACGGCAGCCTCTTCGTCATCTACACCGACGGCCTCGTCGAGAACCGCGGCCGCGACATCGACGACGGCCTCGCCCGCCTCAAGGGCATCTTCGGCCCCGGCGCCGCCGACCGCCCGATGGAGGACCTCGCCAAGGCCACCCTCGCCGGCGTCTACGCCGACCAGCACCGCGACGACATCGCCGTCCTCATCGCCCGGCTGCGCCGCATCCCCGAGGACCGGTTCGTCTCCTGGACGCTGCCCGCCGACCCCGCCGCCGTCCGCCGCGCCCGCGGCCTCGTCCGCACCCGGCTGGCGGAGTGGGGCCTGGACGAGCTCGACTACACCACCGAGCTCCTCGCGTCCGAGCTCATCACGAACGCGCTGCGCTACGCCCCCGGCCCGATCGAGCTGCGCCTGCTCTTCGAGCGCACCCTCGTGTGCGAGGTTCTGGACCGGTCCGCCGCGCTGCCCCGGCTGCGCCGCGCGGAGGACGACGACGAGAACGGCCGCGGCCTCCTCGTCGTCAGCCAGCTCGCGCACCGCTGGGGCACCCGCCGCACCGCCGCCGGCAAGGTCGTCTGGTGCGAGCAGATCGTCCCCGGCATCGACCCCGACCCGGTCGACCTCGACTCCAGCTGGCCCGGCGAAAGCCACCACCGGGAGTGACCCCCGCCCACACCGCTCGAACCCCGGCCACCGGTCGCGGGCGGGCACGCGGAGCGAGTGCAGCGAGCGGAGCGGGCCCGCCCGGCGAGCGGGAGGCCGGTTGGGGGGGAGCTACCACGGAGCGGGGCAAGGC
>NZ_JBEZJL010000033.1:0-113121 GCF_040651755.1 Actinomadura sp. NPDC048394
TTTTTCTCTGTGTCAACACCTCACCCCCGCCCCCCCCCGCGCCCAAACCCCCCCCCCCCCCCCCCGGCGGGGGGGGGGGGGCGGGGGCCCCCCCCCCCCCCCCCCACCTCACGAAAGATCGAGGCTAACCTGACAGAGCCGCCGATAAACCAACGCCCGCAACGACACTGGGCGTCACCGTCGCTCCAGGCGCGGCCACCATGGGACCTGCACCCGCCGGGCCGCGACAAGCCCCGCATCCGCAAGGGCAGGCATCAAGCGAGACCGACGACGAACGCACGCTGCACTCCCACCTGCCCGTCATCGACGAGTATCCCGGCATGGGCAACGGCGCTTTCGCGACCCTCCGCCTGAGCGCCGACTCGCCCTCACCCGAGATCTGGTTCCACCACTTCAAAAGGGAACCGGCGGACATCGACTACTGCGGCTACCTCGATGCCCTGACCGTTACCAAGAGCGTGTCCGGCTGGCAGTACCTCTTCGCCGACGTCGATCTCTCAAGCCCGGAGTTCGGCCATGCCCGGCACAACATGGAGCACATGCTCGACGTCCTCCCGGAGCTGTTCCCCGAGCACGACTACGCTCCCTTTCAAGCCCGCCTGAACGAACGCCTCTGACCGTTACGAGGCCGTCCTCTACACCGCCGTCATCAACGCCCGCCCGACCCGCCCCGAGAACACAAACGCCCCCGGTCCGGAATCTGGAATGGGGGCGTTTCCACAGGTGGAGCCTAGGGGATTCGAACCCCTGACACCCGGCTTGCAAAGCCGGTGCTCTACCAACTGAGCTAAGGCCCCTCGGTTTACTGGGTCTGACCTGCGGTTACGCCGATTCGGCGCAACGAGCATCGATCGTACACCGTTAGCAGAGTACAGGCTTTCCCACGCGGGACGGTCACCAGAGGAGGCCTGCGAGCCAGGCGAGGGCCGGCAGGGCGGCGCAGCCGCAGACGACCGCTCCGACGTCGCGGAGGAGGCCCCGGCCTGGCCGGCTCGGCCGGTCTTCGAAGTCGTAGTAGAAGAGGAAGCGGGGCGGGTAGACGCGTCGCTTGGGCATGCCGGGTCCCGTCGTCGAGGGCGGCGGGGGACATCTCTGCGACGTGGCGGTGCGGCGCGGCGTTCACTCCGTGTCAAGATCCGGCCGCGGGCCGGTCAGGAGGCGAGGACGAGGTCGGGGAGCGCGGCGACGCTGGGGAGGACGTGGGTGGCGCCGGCGGCGAGGAGGCGGTCGCGGTCGTGGGCGCCGGTGAGGACGCCCGCGACGATGGACGCGCCGGAGCGGCGGCCGGTCAGCATGTCGTTCGCGGTGTCGCCGCAGACGGCGATGTGCCGGACGTCGTCGGCGCCGAGGCGGAGCGCGGCGGTGAGGACGAGGTCGGGCCACGGACGGCCGCGGCCGGCGTCCTCGGGGCACAGGGTGAGGTCGACGCGGTCCCACCAGCCGAGCGCGTCCAGGACGCGGGCCTGGGTGCGGCGGCCGAAGCCGGTGAGCAGGCACACGCGTACCCCGGCGCCGCGGATGCGCTCGAGAGCGCGCTCGGCGCCGGGTACGGGTTGCAGGCCATGCCGGTCGACGAGCTGGTCATAGGACCGCTCGAAGGCCAGGTGCGCGGCCTGGGCGCGGGGCTCGTCGAACAGCGAGCGGAAGATCTCGATCTTCGAGCCGCCGCGTGACTCGCGGACGCGGGCCATGGCGCGGTCGTGCGCCGCCGTGCCGGAGACGATCCCCAGGGCGGCGATCGCCTCGGCGAAGGCGGTCTCGACGGCGCCGCCGTCCGCGACGGTGGTCCCGGCGAGATCGATGCAGGCGACGGTGATCGGCTCTGCGCCGCTCACGCCGGGGCCCGGTGTCGCCGGCGTCTCAGCTGTCGGACGACGTGGCCTCGGTCCACAGGTCCAGCTCGGCGCGGTCCTGCTGGAGGCGGCGCCAGACGGCGAAGCCGCCGAGGGCGACGACGGCGAGAATCAGCAGCTTCTTCACGGTGGGGACCCCTTCACCTCGACTATGAGTCCGAACCCGGGGAAAGATACGGATCAGTGTCTGCTCCCCCAGGCTCTCCGCAGCCTAGCAACCGATCCCGGGCGGTCCGCACCCACTCACCGGTATCGGACCGATCGTCCAATCCCGGGTGCCGCCGCTGTCACGCCCGCGCCCTCTCGCCGAACGGGGCGGGCGGCCGCATAATCCGGGGGACGACCCTCGGGAGTGCCGATGGCTGAGGACGACTTCCGGCGCTGGGAGCGCGAGCTCGACCCGGGCGCGCCGGAGAAGGAGGCGTCGGGGGGCCGGGGGCTGGTGCTGATGGCGGCGGCCACGGCGGTGGGGTGCGCGCTGCTCATCGTGGTGGGCGACGTGCGGCTCGGCGCGGTGGGGCTGGCGCTGTCGTCGATCATCCTGCTGCTGTGGCGGATCGGGTTCTGATCGGCCATCATCGCGGCCATGGAACTGCGCGGAGCGAACGTCCTGGTGACCGGGGCGACGGGCGGGATCGGGCGGGCGCTGGCGGAGGGGTTCGCCGGGCGCGGCGCGACGGTGGTGCTGTCGGGACGGCGGGCCGGCGTGCTGGAGCCGCTGGCCGAGCGGCTCGGCGGCCGGGCGGTGGTCGCCGACCTCGCCGACCGCGCCGACGTGGAGCGGCTGCTGGACGAGGCGGGCCCGGTGGACGTGCTGGTGGCGAACGCGGCGCTGCCCGCGTCGGGGCTGCTGGCGGACTACACGGTGGAGCAGGTCGACCGGGTCCTGGACGTGAACCTGCGCGCGCCGATCGTGATGGCGAAGCTCGCAGGCGCGCGGATGGCCGATCGTGGCCGCGGGCATCTGGTGTTCATCGCGTCGCTGTCCGGGAAGACGGCGTCCGGCCACGCGTCGCTCTACAACGCGACGAAGTTCGGTATGCGGGGATTCGCCCTGGCGTTGCGGGAGGACATGCGGCCGCACGGCGTCGGCGTGTCGACCGTCTTCCCGGGGTTCATCCGGGATGCCGGGATGTTCGCGGACGCGGGCGTCGCGCTGCCGCGGGGCGTCGGGACGCGGTCGCCGCAGGACGTCGCGAAGGCGACGGTGCGGGCCGTCGAGCGGAACGCCGCCGAGGTGGACGTGGCGCCGTTCGCGCTGCGGCTCGGCGCCCGGCTCGGCGGCGTCGCGCCGGCGCTGTCGGCGGCGGTGCAGCGGCGCGCGGGCGGCCAGAGGATCTCGGAGGGCCTGGCGGAGGGGCAGCGCGGCAAACGCTGACACCGCCCGGCACGCATGGGCGACAAACGCGGATCTTGAGGTGATAATCCGGGCAGTGCCGCTTGATCGGCGGGGCCGGCGCGCCGCTCCCCGGGCCGCTGTGGCCCGCGCGCGCCCACGCGAGGAGGTCCGTGCATGTGGACGGGTAGGACGTGCATCATCGGCGCGGCGGCGCTCACTGCGACGGCCCTGGCGACGGTTCCCGCGCGCGCGGACGCGGCCGACGCGACGGTGGTGCCGATCCAGGTGACGGGCGATCCGGCCAAGCGCTTCAACCTGGTGGTGATGGGCGACGGCTATACCGCGGCGGACATGCCGAAGTTCCGCGCCGACCTCGACAAGCACCTCAACGACCTGTGGACGATCGAGCCGTTCAAGTCGTATCGCAGCTACGTCAACGTGTACGCGGTCGAGATCCCGTCGGCGGAGTCGGGGGTGAGCTGCGACCCCGATCTGTCCGCGCCGCGCCGTACGACGCCGCTCAGCATGGCGTTCTGGAGCGGGTGCAGGCAGGACGGCCTGCAGCGCCTGCTCGTCATGGACTCCGCCGCCGCCAAGAAGTACGCGGACATGGTGCCCGGCACCAACGCGAGCAACCGGCAGATCCTCGCGATGGCCAACAGCGACACCTACGGGGGCGCGGGCGGTACGTACGCCACGTCGTCCGGCGGGAACGCCATGTCTGCCCTCATCGCGCCGCACGAACTCGGGCATTCGCTAGGCGGGCTGGACGACGAGTACGACTACTACCAGCGGGGTGTGCCGGGCGGTACGTACACCGGTCCGGAGCCCACGTCCCTCCATCACACGCTGCTCACCGTCGACGAGATGAAGGCGCAGAAGAAGAAGTGGTGGCGGTGGCTCGGTGAGCGCAGCGAAGCGGGGGGCGTCATAGGGCGCTATGAGGGCGGCCTCTACTTCAGTAAGGGCGTGTGGAGGCCGAGCCAGCACTCCATGATGAAGACGCTCGGCTACTACTACGACCAGGTCGCGCGTGAGCGGATGACGCAGCGCATCTCCGGGAAAGTCGACATCGTCCAGGCGCAGACCCCCACGGACGCCCCCGTGGGCGCGGACCGTGTCCTGTGGGTCGAGACCATGCATCCGACAGGGCACCAGCTGTCGGTCACGTGGACGGCCGACGGCAAGGTCGTAGGGAAGTCGCCGAACCTGGACCTCAAGAGCCTTCACCTTAAGAAGGGCACGCACACCGTCAAGGCGACCGTCACCGATCCGACCGGGTTCGTGCGGGACCCCGCTGTACGGGCGTCCTCGGCACTCACCCAGGTCCGCACCTGGACGGTCGATACGCAACTGAAGACGCCTGCCGACAACGTGCCCCTCGACTTCACCTCGTCCACGCCCACCGACCAGGCTGTGGGCGCCGAATCCGTCGTGTACGCGGAAACGACCCACCCTGCTAAGAGCGCCCCTACCGTCCGTTGGGAACTCGACGGACGGCGCGTGCAGGGCAGCGAACGCGACATCGCTCTAGGACGCTTGCACCTTCGCAGTGGCACGCACACGCTC
Source organism: Actinomadura sp. NPDC048394 (assembly GCF_040651755.1). NCBI lineage: Bacteria > Bacillati > Actinomycetota > Actinomycetes > Streptosporangiales > Thermomonosporaceae > Actinomadura > Actinomadura sp. NPDC048394. Next base: position 4,762 of record NZ_JBEZJL010000033.1, read on the forward strand.
GTCGCCAGGGTCGGCTCTAAGACGCGTACATGGACGATCGACGCGCAGCGTCCGACGGTGAAGTTCGAGCTGTCCGCGGCGGCACAGGCACGTCCCCGTCCCGGGCGCACGCCCGAGTACGTCTTCGACGGTCCCTTCACCATGAAGCTGACGGGCGCGGACGACCGGCCCGGCGTGGTCGTGTCCGAGTTCCGCGTGGACGGCGACGGCTGGTTCAACTACTTCGGCTGGCCGACCGACTCGTCCGCGCCGTGGCGGTTCTCCGAGGACGGCACCGTCATCGACTCGCTGACCTACGGCAAGCTCCCCAAGGGCCGGCACACCGTCGAGTACCGGGCGATCGACCCGGCGGGCAACGTCGCCCGGCCCGGAAAGTTCATCGTGACTCTTCGCTGACCGGCACGTCCACGGGCGGCACGTCCACGGCAGGCGGCTCGGCGGCCGCGGACGGGCCGCGGCGGACGGTCGCGAGCACCGAACCGCCGAGGATCAGCACGAACGAGGCGAGGATCGTCCCGGTGAGCGGCTCGCCGAGCAGCAGCACGCCCGCGACGACCGCCACCGCCGGGTTCACGTACGTGAACACCATCGCCCGCGACGTGCCCGCCTCCCGGATGAGCTCGAAGAACACCATGAACGCGAGCGCGGTGCAGACCAGGCCGAGGCCGCCGAGCGCGGCCAGCACGCGCCCGCGCGGCACCGCGTCCGGCCAGGTCAGCGCCGCCGGGACCGCGTACACCGCGGCCGCGATCGTCAGCGACCCCGCGGCCATGTGCAGGCTCGGCAGGTCCTGCAGCCGGCGCGTCGCGATCATCGGCGCGATCGAGTACCCGACCGCCACCAGCATGACCTCGCCGATCGCCCACGCGCTGCCGCCGCCGAGATGCGGCCCGGCCAGCACGCCGACGCCCGCGAGGCCGACCAGCAGCCCCGCCCAGCGGACCGGGCCGAGCCGCTCGGCGTCGCCGGTCAGCCGCGCCAGCAGCACCCCGATGATCGGCACCGCGGCGATCAGCAGCCCGGTCATCGAGCTGGTCAGCCGGTGCTCGGCGTCCGACAGCAGCGCCCACGGGCCGAGGATCTCCACCGCGGTGAACGCCAGCAGCGGCCGCCAGTGCCGGCGGACCGGCGCGAGGCCGCCCGACCGGGCGGCGAGCGGCACCAGCACGAGCGCGCCGAGCGCGGTCCGCGCGAACACCAGCACGGGCACCGACACGCCCCCGACCGCCACCTTGATCATCAGGTAGGGGATCCCCCACAGCACGCTCATCAGCGCGAACAGCAACCAGCCGCGGCGACTCACCACGTCCTCCGTTCCGGATCGGCCGCCCGGCGCTCGGCGCCGGGCACCGGTTCAGGATGCGGGGCGGTGGCGGGCGCGGTCTTGAACGCTGTTGCGGTACGCGCCGGGCGTCACGCCGAGGACGCGCCGGAACCAGCGGGTGAGGTGCGCCTGGTCGGCGAACCCGACGAGCGCCGCGGCCTCGGCCGGCTTAAGCCCCGCGTCAAGGAGCGTCCGCGCGCGCGCCACCCGATGCTGGGCGAGCCATGCGTACGGTGGCATCCCCATCGAATCGCGGAAGGCGCGCAGCAACTGGTAGCGCGACAGGCCGAGGTCAGCGGCGACCTCCGCAAGGGTAGGCGGCCCCACCAGCTCGTCCGACAGCCGCGCCGCGACGGCACGGGCGATCCCCGACGCGCCCCGCTGCGCGGAGCCGCCCGGCGGGACGCGGACGGCGTGACGCCGGACGATCGCGCCGAGCACCTCGAGCAGCCGGCTCTCGCCCTCCAGCGGGTCGTCGGCCGTCCGCAGCGACCGGTGCGCGAGGCGCAGCCGGCGGGCCAGCCCGGGATCGTCGACGATCGGCTCGCGGAAGTGCGGGAGCCCGCCGTCCCACCCCGACGCCGCCCCCACCAGCTCGGCCGTGGGGTAGAGGCACATGTAGGCGAAGCCGTCCTGGTCGGCGGGACCGCCCGTGTGCGCCTCGCCGGGCTCGATCACCACGATGCTGCCGGCCGCCGAGTACAGCCGCTCGCCGCGATACCGCATGGTCTCCAGGCCGTCGACGCACACGCCGACCGCATACTCGTCGTGCGCGTGCGGCGCGTAGTGGCGGCGGCCGATCCGCGCGTTGAGCAGGTCGAGCGAGGCGCCCTGGATGCCGTCGACGCGGGTCCACACCGCCCTGTCGGGACGCCGCCCGCCGCCTCGCCCGCCGCCCGCGCCGCCGGGGAAATCGGAGACGTCGGCACCGCGCGTGCCGCCGGTGCCGCCGCCGCCGCTCGTGCCGCCGCCGCCGCGCGTGCCGCCGGTGCCGCGCATGACGCCGCCGCTGGTGCCGCCGGTGCCGCGCGGGGCGCCGGGGGCGTCAGGCGGAGAAGACGTGCCGGAGCCGCCAGCGGTCCCGGTCACGGCCGAGCTCCGCGACGGCCACGCCCTCCGCGCCGACGACGCGGACCCGGTAGACCCGGCCGTCCTGGGGCGTCCCGTAGGTCTTCAGGACCTCCTCGACGGCGTAGCGCGACCCCCGCCACTCGTACGCGGTGAGCCGTCCCGCGGGGTCGTGCTCGGCGCGGACCGGCTCGTTCAGAAGGTGCCCCATGAGTCCGGGAGCCTAGCACGCGCTCGAACAAATGTTCGCAGGTGGTGGGCCGTTCGGGGAGTCGTGCGAAGCGCGAGGCGAGGCGCCGCCGGGCAGGCCGCGGCGGGCGCCCGTGCGGCGTCGCGGCGACCGGCCCCTGCTCCATCCCGCCATTAAGACGCAGCCCGCCCGGCCATGTCCAGACCACCCGAAATGACCGCGGCCCAGGCGGGTAGGACGGTCCCGGAGGGGAAACCATGATCAACGGTGCGCATGTCATCATCTACAGCCGCGACGCGGACGCCGACCGCGCGTTCCTCCGGGACGTGCTCGGCCTCCCGGACGTCGACGCCGGAGCCGGCTGGCTGATCTTCAAGCTGCCGCCGGCCGAGCTCGCCGCCCACCCGACCGAGGGCGCGCCCCGGCACGAGTTCTACCTGATGTGCGACGACATCCACGCCACCCTCGACGACCTCGCCGGGCGCGGCGTCCAGGTGGACGGGCCGGTGCAGGACCGGGGCTGGGGACTGCTCGCCGCGATCCGGCTGCCGAGCGGGGGCGAGCTGCCGATCTACCAGCCCCGCCATCCGCTGGCCAAGGACGCCTGAGGCCCGTCGTCCACAGGCTGGGGGCAACGTTCCGCACATCCTCCGACGTTGCTGAGCAGGCGTTCCGGGCGCCGGCTCCACAGCGGAATCCCCAGGCGACAGGGGCTTTCGAACATCCGATCGGTCTGTGCGGGCGTGGCGCCGTCCCGTCCACACCGGCATCCGGTCATGCACAGTGTCCACAGCCTGTGGATAACTCCCGTGCACACCCTGGGCATGACCGCCGAGCCGCACCGTCCACCATTCTTCCCCACCCGGTCCCCAATGTGCAGGACCGTTGTCCACGTCGTGGATAACCCGCTGACCAGCAACGAGACGGCCTCCGGTGCCCGCCCGCGCACAACGCGTTCACAGCCTGTGGGCAGCCGCCCTCCACAACCGCCCGCGACCGGTGGACGGCTCCGCCCACCAAGAATCCCCAACCGCGTCCCCAGCCGCCACCCGACCGGCCGCCTGTGGAAATCCGGAATCCCTTCGCAGGTCAGAGCGGTGCGACAAACCGGACCGATCCGTCGGGCAGCGGTTTCCTCGCGAGATCCCCGCCGCCGCCGGCGCGGGCAGACCGCGCGCATGGCCACCCTCAGCCTCCGTCGACCGGCCGACCCCGGCCGACCCCGGCCGACCCCGGCCGACCCCGGCCGACTCGGCGGATCCGGTCGGCCCGGCGGACCTGGCAGACCTGGCGGATCTGGCTGACCTCGCGCCGTGGTCCGGCAGGCGTGACCCCCGCGCCCGCCCGACCAGCGCACCTCATCGCCCCGATAGAGGTCGTCCACGACTTCCACCCCGCCGCGCGGCGCCTGTGGATAACACCGTCCCCAGCGCGGCCCCCGGCGTCGTACCCACCGCCGTCCACCGGTCGTCCCCACCCCGGCATCCTGGGGATATCCGCGTCTTCCCAGGCCACGAGCGCTTCCGGCCCCCAGGTGCCCAGCAATCCACATCCTGTGGATAACTCTGTTCACACCCCTGTGCGCCGGCTGTCCCCAGCCGGGACGACGGGCCCGGCGAAGCTCAGGTCACCAACCCGTTGCGGTAGGCGTAGACGACCGCCTGCACACGGTCCCGCAGGTCCAGCTTCGTGAGGATGCGCGACACGTAGGTCTTGACGGTCTCCTGGCTGATCACGAGCGTCGCGGCGATCTCGCTGTTGGACAGGCCGTTGGCGATCAGCCGCAGCACTTCCAGCTCGCGCGGGGCCAGCGCGGTGCCCTCCGCCGTCCCCGGCGCCGGCCGGATCCGCGCCGCGTACTTGCCGACGAGCTGCCGCGTCACCTCGGGCGCCAGCAGCGCCGCGCCGGACGCGACGGTGCGGATCCCGTGCAGCAGCTGCGCGGGCGGCGCGTCCTTGAGCAGGAATCCGCTGGCGCCCGCCCGCAGCGCCTCGTAGACGTACTCGTCGAGGTTGAACGTCGTCACCACCAGCACCTTCACGGGATGCTCCACCCCGGCGCCGGCGAGCAGGCGGGTCGCCTCGATGCCGTCGAGCACCGGCATCCGGACGTCCATCACCACCATGTCGGGGTCGAGCCGGCGGGCGAGGTCGACCGCGGCGCGGCCGTCGCCGCACTCGCCCACGACCTCCAGGTCCGGCTGGGCGTCGATGATCGTCGCGAACCCGGTGCGGATCAGCGCCTGGTCGTCGCAGACCAGGACCCGGACCGGCGCGGTCACGACGCGCTCCCCGACGGGATCCGCGCCCGCACCAGGAAGCCGCCGCCGGGCCGCGGGTCCGCGCTGAACTCCCCGCCCAGCGCCGCCACCCGCTCGCTCAGACCGGTCAGGCCCCGCCCTCCGCCGCCGACGGCCGCGGCCCGCGACCCCGAGCCGTCGTTGCCGACCTCCACCGTGATCTCCTTCTCGCCGTACCGCACCTGGACCTCGGCGCGGCTCCCGTGGGCGTACTTCAACACGTTCGTCAGGGCTTCCTGCACGACCCGGTAGGCGACGGACTCGGCGCTGCCCGCCGCCACCGCCGCCTCGCCGACCCGCGTGAACTCCACCGGCTGCCCGGCCCGCCGCGTCTGCTCCACCAGCGCGTCCAGGTCGCCGGCCGACGGCGCCCGGCCCGGGCCGGTCCCGTCCTCGCCGCCGGTGCCGTGGTCGGGGTTGAGCAGGTCGAGCAGGTGCCGCAGGTCGGTGATGGCGCGGCGGCCGGTGTCGGTGACCGTGCTCAGCGTCGCGTCCAGCCGGTCGGGGGCCGCCACGAGGTAGCGGGCCGCCTCCGCCTGCACCACCATCGCCGTCACGTGATGGGTCACCACGTCGTGGAGCTCGCGGGCGATGCGGGTGCGCTCGGCGGTCCGGGTGGCCTCGGCGACGCGGAGCCGGCGCTCGGCCTCGGCGGCCCGCGTCGACCGCAGCCACGCCCCGACCCCCCAGATCAGGGCGAGCGCGAGGTAGAACGTCACGTACTCGTCGGTCCGCTCGTTCGCGCCCACCCGGTTCAGCGCGACCGCGAACACCACGTACAGCGCCGTCCCGGCGGCCATGGTGATGCGCCGGTGGCGTTCCAGGTAGGCGCCCGCGCTCAGCAGCGCGAAGGGCAGCGCGGTGCCCGCGACCAGGTGGTATCCGCGCATCTGGTCGGCGGCGAACCCGAGCGACACCAGCACGAGGCACACCGCCGGCCACCGCCGCCGCACCGCCAGCGGGAGGCACTCCAGGAGGACGACCAGGACCGCGAGCGCGTCGAACGGGCGGGTCGCCATCTCGCCGATCCGCGTCCCCGCGCCGTGGAAGGCCGGCACGAACGACATGGCGACCAGCACCAGCGCCAGCGGGAGGTCCCGGACCGTGACGTCGCACCGCCGCCACGCGTCCGGGAACCGGCCGAGATCCACCGCCGGGAGCCGCCGAAGATCGATCACCGGGAGAGCGTAGCGGTCGCGGCCGCCTGGACGGCGGGGCTCTGCGAAGCCTCGGCGGTCCGCCGGCGGGCGGGCACGAGGTGGCCGCGGCGGCGGGCCAGCCACATGAACGCGACCGTCAGCGCCAGCCCGGCCCCGACCGCGTACAGGCTCGCCTCCGGGCCGAACTCGCCGCCGGTCGCCAGCGACGAACCGGACATCGTGGAGTCCAGCAGCCCCTTGTTCGCGCCGTTGCCCGACACCTCGGTGCCGAAGATGCCCGACTCGGCGAAGTTCCAGGCGAAGTGCAGCCCGATCGGCACCCACAGGGTCCGGGTCGCGGCGTACGCGGCGGCCAGCATGCCCCCGGCCTCCACCGCGATCGCGATCGCGCCCCACAGGGTGGCGTGCTCGTTGGTGAGGTGCGACAGCCCGAACAGCAGGCCGGTGAGCGCCAGCGCCGCCCACGTCCCGATGCGTCCCTCGACGATCCGGAACAGCACGCCGCGGAACAGCAGTTCCTCCGTCACCGCCGCAGCGGCCATGAAGCCGAGCAGGGCGAGCGCGCCGGGGACCGAGCCGAAGCCGTCGACCCGGTAGTCGCCGAGGAACGCGATGTTCGCGATCACGGCCGCGAACATCGCGAAACCGATCAGCATGCCGCGCCCGACCGCGGCGGCGGCGCCCTTCCGCGCGACCTCGGCCGGCGCGCGGTGTTCGGTGCGCCGCACCACCCAGGCGTACACGATCGGCGCCAGGATCGCCGTCGCCGCCCCGAACAGGAGGGTGAGGAGTGTGTTCCCGTCCACCGCGGCGACCGCCTGGCCTCCGACGAAGGCGACCGCCGCGACGGCCACCAGCTGCTTCACCAAACGCATTCCGACTCCTTTGCGAGATCCGCGGCCCGAGCACCGCGGCTGGAAGAACGCTATGGAAACGGCCGGTTCGGAAACGTCACCGCGCGGTGGACAATCCCGGGTAGCTCGCACGGGGGACAAGCCTTTCCGGGGCGTCCTTCCGAATGGCAGGGACGCCGCGTCCGTCCGAATGGCGGGACGCAGGGGCCTTCCGAATGGCGGGACGAGGTGGCCGTCCGAATGGCGGGACCCGGCGGCCGGCCGAATGGCGGGGGCGGGGCGGCCTTCCGAACGGCCGGACAGACCGACCGGCCGAAGGGCGGGACTTCAGCCCGCGACCTGCGCGGCGACGCGCTCGACGGCCCGGACGGCGACCGCGGGCTGCTCCAGGTAGATGTAGTGGCCGCTCTTCTCCGCGACCGTGAACCGGCTGCGGCCGGACAGCGCCAGCCACTTGCGCTCGCCGGCCGTCCACGCCTGCTCCAGGCGCGGGCCGGACCCGGGGACGGCCGCCAGGTACGGCTTCCCGTGCTTGATGACCTCGACCGGGATGTTCCCGGCCGAACGCACCTTCCCGTCCGGCATGGCGAGCCGCTCGGGGTTCTCACCCTTGAAGACCGCGAGGTTCTGCGCCCGCAGCTGGGCGGCCGGGCCCTTCGCGGACGCGGGGATCGCGCCGGTCAGGTCGGCGAGCATGGTCGGCGGCGTCGCGTCCATCAGGACCAGCCCCTTCACCCGGCCCTTGTGGTCGGGCGCGTACCGGGCGGCGATCAGCCCGCCCATCGAGTGCCCGGCCAGGACGACCGGCGCGTCCCCGGCGAGCTCGTCCAGGACCCCGGTGAGCACCTTCCCGGTGGTGGCGAAGCTCTGCGGGCCGTCCGGCTTGGCGCTGCCGCCCGCACCGAGCCGGTCATAGGAGCAGACCCGGTTCTTCTTGCTGAGGGTCTTCTGGAACGCGGCCATCTTGTCGAGCCCGTCGCCCCCGCCGTGCAGCAGGACGACGACGGGCCCGTCCTTCTCCCGCTTGCCCGAGCAGGAGACGTTCACCGTTTTCCCGTCGACCTCTATCTTCTTCGTCCCGGTGAACGTGCTGGCCTTGTGCGAGGAGAGGAACGGGAAGGAATCCGAGTCGTCCGTGCACCCGGTCAGTCCCGCACCGGCCACCGCGCAGCAGATCGCGGCAACGGCGAGCGTCCTGAACTTGCGAATCATCGTGTCCTCCAGCGAAAGAGACCGGCGGCAGCGGCGGAATTGCCGGCGTCCGGGATTTCGTCGGCCGCAATGGGCCGCGCTCACGCCGAGAACGCTAGGGATCGGGCCAGTGCCTGATCATCACCGCGCGGAGGACATTCCCGGGTAGCTCGCACGGGGGACGAGTCCCCCGTGCGGGGTTCCGGGCGGTCTCTGATGGGGCTCAGCCGCCGGTCCAGGACTTCAGCTTCTCGGGATTGCGCACCGCCCAGATGTGCGTGATCCGGCCGTCCGTGATCTCGAACGCGTAGACCGTCGAGGTGACGCCCTCGTACTGGGCGACCAGGCCGGGCTGGCCGTTGACGGTGCGTTCCAGGAGCCGCGTCAGGCCCCGGGCCCGGACGGCGAGGTCGGCGCAGTAGCGGGCGATCTGCTCGCCGCCGACGATCGGGTGCAGCGTGGCGCTGACCAGGCCGCCGCCGTCGACGGTCAGGGTCGCGCCGGGGTCGAGGAGGCCGACGAGCGCGCCGACGTCGCCGGCCTCCAGCGCCTCCTTGAAGTTCCGGACGACCCCGGCCTGCCGGGCCGGCGGGACCGCGGGCGGGGCCGCGTCGCGGATGCGGCGGCGGGCCGAGGACGCGAGCTGCCGGCACGCCGCCGGGGTGCGTCCGGTGATCTCGGCGATCTCGGCGAACGGGTAGCGGAACACGTCGTGCAGGACGAGCGCGACGCGCTCGGCCGGCGTCATCGACTCGAGCACGACGAGGAAGGCCATGCTGACCGACTCGTCCAGGGTGATCCGGTCCGCGGGGTCGGCCGGTGCGGCGCCGAGACGCCCGTTGGCCCACTGCCCGGGCTCGGGCACCGGCTCGGGGATCCACTCGCCCACATAGCGTTCCCGCCGCGCGCGCGCCGAGCCGAGCAGGTCCAGGCAGATGCGGCCCGCGACCTTCGACAGCCAGGCGCCCGGGGACTCGATGGCGTCCTGCTGCGCCCGCGACATCGCGTACCAGCGGGCGTAGGTCTCCTGCACGACGTCCTCGGCGTCCGCCAGGGAGCCGAGAAGCCGGTAGGCGAGGTTGATCAGCCGGCGCCGCTCGCTCACGATCGCGCCCAGTTCGGCGTCGGACCGGTCGTGCCCCGAATGGTCGGTCATGGTTCCCCCAGGCTCGCTGCGTCGGATCCGCCTTCACCCTTCCGACGAGATACCGCGCCGGATTGTGAGGTGCCGCCACCGGCCACCCTCCCGGTCCTCCTCCCGGCCGCCCTCCCCGGCCGCCCTCCCCGGCCGTCCTTCCGGCGGGCCGCCCTGACATTCCGGCGGGCCGTCTCGTCGGACCACTGACACGGCCCCGCGGCGCCCGCCGCGGACGGCCCGGCCCGTCCGACACGACAAGGAGATCATCGTGGCAGCACCCAGCACATCCCCGGCGGCCGGCCCGGCCGGCGCGGCCGCCCCCGACCCGAGACGGTGGCTGGTCCTCGCCGTCATCGCCGTCGCCCAGCTCATGGTCGTCCTCGACCTGACCGTGATGAACCTCGCGCTGCCGTCCGCGCAGCGCGCCCTGCACTTCTCGGCCGCCGACCGGCAGTGGGTCGTGACCGCGTACGCGCTGTCGTTCGGCAGCCTGCTGCTGTTCTGCGGCCGGCTCGCCGACCTCATCGGCCGCAAGGCGACCTTCCTCACCGGCCTCATCGGCTTCGCGGCCGCGTCCGCCGCCGGCGGCGCCGCGACCGGCTTCCCCATGCTCGTGACGGCGCGCGCCTGCCAGGGCGTCTTCGGCGCGCTGCTCGCACCGTCCGCCCTGTCGCTGCTCGCCACGACGTTCAAGGACCCGAAGGAGCGGGCCAAGGCGTTCGGCGTCTACGGCATGGTCGCCGCCGCGGGCGGCGGCCTGGGGCTGCTGCTCGGCGGCGCGCTGACGTCCTCGCTGTCCTGGCGCTGGTGCATGTACGTCAACGTGATCTTCGCGGCGGTCGCGATCATCGGCGGCGCGCTCCTCGTGCCCCGGCAGGCGAGGGCGGTGGGCGGCCGGCTCGACGTCCCGGGCGTCGTGGCGGTCTCCGGCGGGATGTTCTGCCTGGTCTACGGCTTCTCCAACGCCGCGTCGCACAGCTGGGGCACGCCCTCGGCCTGGGGCTTCCTCGCGGCCGGCGGCGCGCTCCTGGCCGTCTTCGCCGCCTGGCAGTCCCGGACCGCGCACCCGCTGCTGCCGCCCCGCATCGTCCTCGACCGCAACCGCGCCGGCGCCTACCTCACCATCCTGATCAGCGGCGCCGGCACCTTCGGCGTCTTCCTGTTCCTCGTCTACTACATGCAGGTGACGCTGGGGTACTCGGCCGTCAGGTCGGGCGTCGCCATGCTGCCGATGGTGCTGTTCAGCGGGACGACGGCCACGCTCGGCAACACCAGGCTGCTGCCGCGGTTCGGCCCGAGGCCGATGGTCGTCGCCGGCATGCTGCTCAACACGGCCGGCATGGTCTGGCTGACGAGGATCGATGTGCACTCGGGTTACGCGTCCGCCCTGCTCGGCCCGCTCGTGGTGACCGGCGCGGGCATGGGCCTCATCTTCGGGATGGCGGCCGCCACCGGCACCTTCGGTGTGGCCCCGCAGGACGCGGGGGTCGCGTCGGCGAGCATCAACACCGGGCAGCAGCTCGGCGGCTCGATCGGCACGGCGCTGCTCAACACCATCGCCGCGGGCGCCACCAGCGGCTACCTGTCCGACCACCTGCACGGACGTCCGACGCCGCAGCTGCTGCAGCTGGCCGCCGTGCACGGTTACACGACGGTGTTCTGGTGGTGCGCCGGCATCTTCGCCGCAGGCGCCGTGATCTGCGGCGCCCTGCTCCGCAGCGGCCCCCTGGCCCGTTCCGAGACCGTCTCCGAGCCCGCGGCGACACGCGCTGACGAGCCGTCCACCGTGTGAAGCGGGTCAGCCGGGACGGCGCACCGTCGTCGTGTCGGCCGTCAGCGGGGATCCGTTCGCCGCCGCCGGGAGGAGTTCCGGCACCGGGGCGCCCTCGTCGTCGACCAGGACGGAGCGCGGTTCGTCCTGGTCGAAGGCGTGGCGCTCGCCCCACTGGCGGAGCGTGACGATGACCGGGAAGAGGTCCTTGCCGGCGTCGGTGAGCGTGTACAGCCTGCGCCTGCCGGACGGGGCGTCGACCTGGGCGAGCAGCCCGCGCGCGGTGAGCTTGCGAAGCCGGTCGGTGAGGATGTTGCGGGCGATGCCGGTGCGCTGCTGGAAGTCGGTGAACGAGCGGGCGCCGTCCATCGCGTCGCGGACGATCAGCAGGCTCCAGCGGTCGCCGACCAGGTCGACGGTGCGCGCGACCGGGCAGCTCGGGTCCGTCCACGCCGGGTCCGGCCCGCCGGTGTCGTCGCCCGCCATCACGCCTCCCATGAGTTGCGGATTGAAACCATTCTGGCCTAGCCTCCGATCAGTTGCAAAATGAAACTGATCGGAGGCGGGCCTGTGGACCGGTGGACGAGGCTGCTCCTGGCGGTGGTGTGCGGCGTCGCGGTGGGGAGCGTCTACGCCGGGCAGCCGGTGCTCGGGCCGATGGGGCACGACCTCGGCGTCCCCGTCGGCTCGCTCGGCTGGTTCGTGGCCGCCGCCCAGCTCGGCTACCTCGCGGGACTGGTGCTGCTGGTGCCGCTGGGCGACATGCTCGACCGCAGGCGCCTGATCGCCGCGCACCTCGCCCTGGTGGCGGCGGGAACCGGCCTCACCGCGGCAGCCCCGGGCCCGTGGACGGCCTTCGCCGGGCTGGCCGTGGCGGGCGCGTTCGCGGTCGTGGTGCAGACCACCGTCGCGTACACCGCCTCGGTCTCCCCGCCGTCCGAACGCGGCCGCAACCTCGGCGCCGTCACCTCGGGCGTGGTGATCGGCATCCTCGGCGCGCGCGTCGCCGCGGGCGTCCTCGCCGACCTGTGGGGATGGCGCGGCATCTACCTGACGCTGGCGGCCCTCGCCGCCGTCCTCGCGCCGCTCACCCTCGTCCTTCTGCCCGCGGACGACCGGCCGTCCACAGCCCGGTACGGGCAGGTCGTCCGCTCCTTCGGCGCGCTGTTCACCCAGCCGATGTTCCTCAGCCGGGGCCTGATCGCGTTCTTCCTGTTCGCCTCGTTCGGCACCCTGTGGAGCGGCATGGCGCTGCCGCTGGCGCGCGCACCGTGGCACCTCGACGAGACGCAGATCGGGCTCTTCGGCATCGCCGGGCTCGCCGGCGCCCTCGGCGCCGCCCGCTCCGGACGCTGGGGCGACGCCGGGCACGCGCGCCGCGTCACCGGCCTCGCCCTCGTGCTCCTGCTCGTCTCATGGGCCGGGATCGGCCAGCTCCCGTGGTCACTGCCGCTGCTGACGCTCGGCGTGGTCCTGCTCGACTTCGCCGTCCAGGCGGTGCACGTCAGCAACCAGCACACGCTTACGACCGCCTACCCCGACCGCACCAGCACCGCCATCGGCGCCTACATGGTCTTCTACTCGCTCGGTTCCGCCCTGGGCGCCGCCGCGACCACCGCCCTATTCGACGCCGCCGGATGGCTCGGCCCGACCGTCCTAGGCGCGACCCTAACCCTCTGCGCCCTAACCACCTGGTCCATCACCCCCACCCCGCCCACACTCCCGGAACGGCGTACCGCCCCTACGCAGCGCGACCTTCGATGGCACCGAGGAAAAGGCCCCAAACTCACGATCCACGCCGAGGGGCCCGTCGAGGTTGATCTCGAACGGAACCGGCGGGACGGGCAGATCATCTGACTCTCGTCGTTGGTCAATGGAGGGTGAGGAGATGCGTTGATGAACAAGCCGGGTACCCCAGAGGACCTGCCGAGCCCCCGTGAACTGCTCGTGCGCGCCGCGACGATGGCGGCGGTCGAGGCCGCGGTGCCGCACGAGTCGTACTCGGCGTTCTTCACGGTGAACGATGACGGTGTCGGGCACCAGGACGGCGGCGGCAACGACTGGGCCTTGGAACCGCTGGAGGGCGGACGGGCCGTCCTGTACGGGTGCGATCACGAGATGAGCTGGACCCGGTTCCACGAACCGCCCCTCGACCTGCTGGCCGGGGCGCCCGGCTGGCTCCCGCTGGAAATGCTCGCCGACATGCAGGCGGCCAAGGAACTGGGGTTCGTGTACTGGTACGACGGCACGTGGCATCGGGTCGAGTATCCGGACGACCTCCGCGACGACGGCCTCGCGTCCACGGTGGGCGGTACCGCCGACCTGGCACAGCTCCTCGATCACGTGGCCAATGACGTCATCGGCGCCAGGTGGGGCGGTGACGAGGTCGAGGAGGACGACGGGCTGATGGCGGCGCTGGAGGAGACGGTGCGAGCGGCGCGGGAAGGCGCCCTGGAGGAGACGCTGCGGCAGGCACGCGAGGGCGCGCTGTCGGCGGAGAGCTTCGCGTGGCTGAGCAACGGCTGGGAGCCGGACCTCTCCGCCGCCCTCGCCACCGCCCGCCACGCCGGCCTGACTCCGAACACCCCGCAGCCCTAGCCCTCTGGCAGCGGCTCCCGGCTTAACACCGAAGCGACACCTTCAGGCGCCAAGCTGCGCGCCCGGCATTCTCAGCACAACCCCAGGACGGCACTGGTCCAGCCGAGGGCCTGAGGAGTATGCCAGTGGGGCCGACCGACAAGGCCCTGACCGGCAAGATGGCGCCCCTCCGGAAATGCCTCTCGCTGCTTCCGGTCGACCTCCAACACGCGTTCGATCAGCAACCGGGCCTGCTCGCGCTCTCCGCGCAGGACCAGGTACTCGACGAGGTCGGGGGCAAAGTCGAAGGGCCCCAAGAGCGCTTCGGGCACGATGGCCGCAAGCTGCCGAGGGTCTCTTGTGCTCGCGAACCAGGGAAGAACGATCTGCCTGATTTGGTCGCACAGTACCCTCAGGTGGGCTGCACGGGTCTCCGGGCGGGTCAGCCCAACCGTGTTGCGGAATCCGACTCGCACCAGGTCATGGCAACTGGTGGCGCACAAGACATCCAGCGCACCGTCCGGGCGGATCACCGTCAGAAGGTGGTTGGCCGCGCGCCAGTCCCCCAGGTCGGGTTCGTCGACATGCAGTTGCGCCACCGCGAACCGAACGAACGAGCCGGACCTGTTGTGACGGCTTGGCTCCAGCGTCATCCGTTCGACGCGTCCACCCTGGCCCCGTCTCTCGAAGCAGCGCCGGGACTTGATCCATCGAAACCCGTCCGACCTGAACTCCTCGGCCATGCACGACGCCGCCGCCTGAAGAACATCTGCCGGTCGATGGGCGCCTACCAGCGGGCCTACCAGGTCCTCGCCCCACGTGATCAGGTCCACGCCCAGATCATGCCGGAAGATCCCCCCAACCTGGCCGTCAGCCATGCGGCTCGAATACGACACAGCCTGATACGACAGGGCCCCGGTCGAGGTCGGCGACGTTCGGCGTAGAAGTCAGCGTGACGTTGTCACCTGGGCCCCTTGTTCGCCTCCACCCGCCGGGCCTCGTCGAACCAGGTGCCGTGGTACGAACTCGTCGACGAGTCGCGCTTCCTCGTGGTCGAGGCCCTAGATGACCTTGCAGGCGATGGGGAAGATCGAGGCCAGCCCGACGTTGGAGATCGAACGGTCCAGCTCGACGCGCAGAACGGGCCCTGTCCTGCCCGGTCGGTGTTGCCCCGGCTGGAGCGCCTGACCTGCTGCGCAGTCGTTAGGCGGCGTAGGTATCGAGTATCTCGCGCACCTCGGGGACGTCTCGGTACGGCTCCAGCTTGGCGAGGACGACGCGGCCACGCCGAGCCGTCCGGTCGCTCGGGAAGTCGGCTGCGAGGTCGAGCATGTGTCGCGCGATCTTGGCACCCTCTTCAGGCTCGTTGGCATCCACCAGGGCGACGGCGAGCCATGAGAGGTAGAGGGCGAGTTCCCGCGTGTGCGTGGAGTCGTACCGGCTGAGGACTTCTCGCAGGAGCGGGACGGCTCGTAGCGGTCGCCGGAGTTCGGTGTAGACACGGGCGTCCATCACGTCGAGTTCTTCGGGCGAGACCCAGTAAGCCCAGTCGGGTGCCTCCTGCGAGTCCTCGTCGGCCATGGCCTCGTGGGCTTCCGCGAGTGCGCGCATCGCCAGCTGCGGGTTGCCCGCCTTGGTCTGCGCCCATGCGACCCGGTCAAGGTAGAGCGCGCGGGCTTTAGCCGGTGCTTCTTGCCCAGCCTCCTCCAGTGCGGCGCGGGCGAGACTCAGCCCGTCGTCCTCATGGCCGGTATTGGAGAGCTGGTAGGCCAAACTCCCCGCGAGGTTGCCGACGAGCGCCAGGTCTCCGGCTTCCCTGGCTGCCGAGACGCCGAGTCGGTAGGCGCGTGCCGCTTGGTCGTGCTCGCCCGCATCGCTGGCGATCCATCCGGCGATCTGGGCGATCTCGCCGATGCTGCTGAGAAGCGAGCGGCCGGTCTCCTCGGAATGCGTCGTCTCCCGGTAGAGCCGGACGGCTGCGTCCAGCTCTCGGAATGCGGGCGCGAGTAGATCACTGCTGGCGACGACGTCGTCTGCAAGCCGGAGTCCGTGGGCGCGATCGGCGAGCGCGACCGCCGTGGAAGCTCCAACCCGGCGGCCTGTGCTGCTGGCCATTGGTCCAAGCTCGACGTCTTCGGGCAGGAAGTAGGCGAGTGCTTCGGCCGGGCTGGGCGTCCCGGTGCCGATGTCCTCCCCGCGGGCGTGGGCTGCTGCCCGTTCAAGCGTCTGCAACGGGACGTCCAGCGCTACAGCGAGGGCGGGAAGCCACACGGCGGGGATTCGCTCGCCTCGCTCCCAGCGGCTGATCTCGTGGCGTGTTACGGACGCCGTTCCCGAGATGCGGCACAACGCCTCGGCGAGCTGCCGCTGGCTCTTGCGTGCGTCCCGCCGCAAGCCCGCGAGATACAGCCCGAACCGCTGACGTCTTTCGTTGATCACGCCGGCCCCTCCCTCACTCCTCAGTCTGGCCCCTCCGTGGCCCCCTGGAAGGCGCCTCTGCGGAGACAGCCTGAAAGACAGGCTCAAGCTCATGGAAGAGGCGGCAGGTGACAACGGTCAATCCCCGTCCTCCGCCTCGAAGAGAGGACGGCTCCCCATGGCAACAGAAGCTTCGGAGTTGACGGAGGCGCGGCGGCTGCGGGTTTGGGCGTTGGCGCAGGCGCTCAAGTCGCATGGGTATGCGGTGGAGATGGCGGAGTCCGAGCCGCTGCTCGCTGTTCCGGCCGCGTTCGGTTCGCCGGTGCTGCTGCGGTGTGACCGGCGAGCGGTCTGCGGTGGGGAACTGTGGTTCAGCTTCCCGGGCGGTGCCGCTGTCGCTCCGGCCGACGACGCACACTTGCATGACGTCGTCGTCGCCGTGAAGGGCAAGCTCGCCGCGCAGGCCGATGGGTAGGCGCCCCGGGGCCGAGGCCGTCATCTGGTACGGGCACGCTACCGGGGCATGGTGGGCGCTGGTTCCGGGGCCTGGCGGCGCACGGCTGGTAGAGGCGGCCAACCCTCGTGAGCTTCGCGAAGCGATCGAGCATCCTGCGGCCTGGCCGTGGCCACAACGCAAGTTCCTGCCCACTCCCCATGCTCGTGACGACATGAGAGCCGCGGCTTCCCCTTCGCGCTGACAGGGCTGGGGCCGAGCGAACCGGTGCCGGTAGATGAGCAGGATGTTCTCCCCCCGCCGAGCGCGAGCGCACGGCTCCGCCCACGAGGGGAAAGGCTCGGCGGGGACTTTCGGATGTTGTGACGTGCCGGGTGGTGGCACGGGGTTCGAGTGCCAGGGGAGTGTCGAACGATCGAGAGGCCGGTTCCGAAATATTCGGAACCGGCCTCTGACCTGCGCTTTTGTTGTGGGCCTAGGTGGACTTGAACCACCGGCCTCATCCTTATCAGGGATGCGCTCTAACCGACTGAGCTATAGGCCCGTACTGCCGCCGCCTTGCGGCGCACCCAGAGATTACCCCATGTGGAAGGGCAACCGGAAATCGATTGCCGGGCGGCGGCGGGATCGCGCTACTCGGCCTCCTTGAGGGTGACCTCGACGCCGCCGACGAGGTCGGCCGCCAGGTTGTAGATGACGGACCCGACCGTGGACAGGGCCGTGATCAGCAGGACGTTCAGGGCGCCGACGAGGACGGTGTAGCCGAACACGCGGGCGAAGGAGAACCAGTTGCCGGCGTCGACGCCGCCGGTGGTCTCGCCCTGCTGCTTGGTGAGGCTGTTCACGGTGTCGCTGATGGCGTCGAAGACGCCGAGGCCGGACAGGATCACGTACAGCACGATCACGGCGACCAGCAGCACGACGAAGCAGACCAGCGACATCACGAAGCTGAACTTCATCACCGACCACGGCTCCAGCCGGGCCAGCTGCAGCTGGGCCTTGCGCGCCGGCTTCGCCTGCGCGGGGGACTTGGAGTTCACCGGGGCGACGGCGGAGGACGGGCGGTCCTTCAGGACGGTCCCGGCGAAACCGGAGCTCGTCCGGCTCCCCGAGCCGCCGCCCGACGCGGCGGCGGCGGAAGCGGGAGACGGGGACGGGCCGGGCGCCGGCGGCTTCTCCGTCCGGCCCGTGGAGACGGAGCCGGACGGTTCGGCGGGCTTGGTCCACGGCTTCGCGGCGCCCTTCGCGGGCTTGGCCGGCTCCGCGGTGTCCCGGACCGGCGCGATCTCCGGCGTGTCGGACTTCTCCGGCTCGTCCTTCAGGTGGGCGAGGTCGACCCGGGTCTCGTCCGGACCGGAGGAGGCGGGCGCGGAGCTCGAGGCGCTGTCCGGGGCGTCGGAGTCGATCTCGACGGTGGTCTCGTCCCGGGCCGGCTTCGCGGACGCGGCGGCGACGGTCTTGCCGCCGGGCTTGTCCCCGGACGTCCCGGACGCGGCCGGGCGGCCGGCGGGCTTGCCGGCCGTGCCCTTGCCGCTGCGGCCCCCGCCGGGCCCGCCCTTGCTCTTGCCGGGCTCCGTGCTCACGTGTCCTCCTGGCCTAGCGGCTCGGTGAGGCGAACGGATGCGTCACTCACCATCGCCCCCCTCGGCGTCGACTGAGTCCTCAATCGTGGACTCTACGTTCCTCGCGATGGCGACCACGCTGTCCCCCTCCGCGAGGTTCATCAGGCGGACGCCCATGGTCTGCCTGCCGGACTGCTTGATCTCCGCGGCGCTGGTGCGGATGACGCCCCCGTTCGACGTCATGCCGAACACCTCGTAGTCCGGGCGGACCATGAGAGCCCCTACCAACCTGCCGCGAGATTCCACGATCTTAGCGGTGAGAACACCCTTACCCCCCCGTCCTTGGACCGGGTACTGGTCGACGGGCGTCCGCTTGGCGTAGCCGCCCTCGGTCGCGACCAGGACGTCGTGGTCGGAGTCCTTCACGACCAGCATGTTCAGGACTTCCTGGTCCTCCTCGAAGCGCATCCCGATCACGCCGGAGGTGGCGCGGCCCATCGGCCGCAGCGACTCGTCGTCGGCGTGGAACCGGATCGCCTGCGCGCCGGTGGACACCATCAGCAGGTCGTTGTCGGCGGACACGAGCCGCGCGGCGATCACCTCGTCGTCGTCGACCAGGTTGATCGCGATGATGCCGCCGGTGCGGGGCGAGTCGAAGTCGCTCAGCGCGGTCTTCTTGACCCGGCCCCGCTTCGTCGCGAGGACGAGGTACGGCGCGACCTCGTAGTCGCGGAGGTCCATCACCTGGGCGATGTGCTCGTCCGGCTGGAACGCGAGGAGGTTCGCGACGTGCTGGCCGCGCGAGTCGCGGCCGGCGTCCGGCAGCTCGTACGCCTTCGCCCGGTACACCCGGCCCTTGTTCGTGAAGAACAGGATCCAGTGGTGCGTCGTGGTGACGAAGAACTGGTCGACGATGTCGTCCTGCTTCAGCTGCGCGCCGCGGATGCCCTTGCCGCCGCGCCGCTGCGCCCGGTACAGGTCCGTCTTGGTGCGCTTGGCGTAGCCGCCACGAGTGATGGTGACGACGACGTCCTCTTCGGCGATGAGGTCCTCGTACGACACGTCCCCGTCGAACGGGATGATCTCGGTGCGGCGGTCGTCGCCGAACTTCTCGACGATCGGGGCCAGCTCGTCGCCGACGATCTGGCGCTGCCGCTCCGGCGAGGCGAGGATCTCGTTGTAGTCGGCGATCTCCGCCATCAGCTTGTCGTACTCGTCGGTGATCTGCTGGCGCTCCAGGGCGGCGAGCTTGCGCAGCTGCATGTCCAGGATCGCCTGCGCCTGGATCTCGTCGATCTCCAGCAGGTTCATCAGGCCCTGCTGCGCCTCCGACGCGGACGGCGACCGCCGGATCAGCGCGATGACCTCGTCGATCCGGTCGAGCGCCTTCAGCAGCGCGCGCAGGATGTGGGCGCGCTCCTCGGCCTTGCGGAGCAGGAACCGGGTGCGGCGGACGATGACGTCGATCTGGTGCGCCACCCAGTGCCGGACGAACTGGTCGATGCGCAGCGTGCGCGGCACGCCGTCGACCAGCGCGAGCATGTTCGCGCCGAACGTCTCCTGCAGCTGGGTGTGCTTGTACAGGTTGTTCAGGACGACCTTGGCGACCGCGTCCCGCTTGAGGACGATCACCAGGCGCTGGCCGGTGCGGCCGGACGTCTCGTCGCGGACGTCGGCGATGCCGTCGAGCTTGCCGTCCTTGACCGACTCGGCGATCTTCAGCGCGAGGTTGTCCGGGTTGACCTGGTAGGGGAGTTCCGTGACGACCAGGCAGGTGCGGCCCTGGATCTCCTCGACCTCGACGACGGCGCGCATCGTGATCGAGCCGCGGCCGGTGCGGTAGGCCTCCTCGATCCCCTTGCGGCCGACGATCAGGCCGGCGGTCGGGAAGTCGGGGCCCTTGATCCGCTCGATCAGCGCCTCGAGCAGCTCGTCGTCGGACGCGCCGTAGTTCTCCAGGTACCAGCGGACGCCGTCGGCGACCTCGCGCAGGTTGTGCGGCGGGATGTTGGTGGCCATCCCGACCGCGATGCCGGCGGACCCGTTGACCAGCAGGTTCGGGTACCGCGACGGCAGGACGTCCGGCTCCTGGGAGCGGCCGTCGTAGTTCGGGGAGAAGTCGACGGTCTCCTTGTCGATGTCGCGCAGCAGCTCCATCGCCAGCGGCGCCATGCGGCACTCGGTGTACCGCATCGCCGCCGCGGGGTCGTTGCCGCGGGACCCGAAGTTGCCGTTGCCGTCGACCAGCGGGTACCGCATCGACCACGGCTGCGCCAGCCGGACCAGCGCGTCGTAGATCGCCGAGTCGCCGTGGGGGTGGTAGTTCCCCATGACGTCGCCGACGACGCGGGCGCACTTGAAGTAGCCGCGGTCGGGCCGGTAGCCGCCGTCGTACATCGCGTACAGGACGCGGCGGTGGACCGGCTTGAGCCCGTCGCGGACCTCGGGCAGCGCGCGCGCGACGATGACCGACATCGCGTAGTCGAGGTAGCTCTTCTGCATCTCGACCTGGATGTCGACCGGTTCGATCCGCTCGCCCGGGTGTCCACCCTCTGTGGTCACGTCCGTCACTCTCAAGACCTCTTCTGCTAAGTGGGAAGGAAGTACGACGCCCGATGGGAGCCCCGCCGCCGGTCAGGGTCGGCGGGGGCGCGCGCACCTAGATGTCGAGGAAGCGCACGTCCTTGGCGTTGCGCTGGATGAACTCCCGGCGGGGTTCGACCTCCTCGCCCATGAGCACGCTGAACAGCTCGTCGGCCTGCGCGGCGTCGTCGAGCTGCACCTGCAGCAGGACCCGGTTGTCGGGGTCCATCGTGGTGTCCCACAGCTCGTTGGCGTTCATCTCGCCGAGGCCCTTGAAGCGCTGCACCTGGTCGCGGGGGCGCGGGTCGCGCCGCCCGGCCGCGATCCCGGCCTCGATGATCGCGTCGCGCTCGGCGTCGGAGAAGGCGTAGTCGGCCTCGTTGCCGCGCGCGTCCCACTTGATCTTGTACAGCGGGGGCTGCGACAGGTACACGTGCCCGGCCTCGATCAGCGGCTTCATGAACCGGAACAGCAGCGTCATCAGCAGCGTGTTGATGTGGTGGCCGTCAACGTCGGCGTCCGACATCAGGATGATCTTGTGGTACCGCAGCTTGGAGATGTCGAACTCGTCGTGCACCCCGGTGCCGAGCGCGGTGATGATCGCCTGGACCTCGTTGTTCTTGAGGATCTTGTCGATCCGCGCCTTCTCCACGTTCAGGATCTTGCCGCGGATCGGCAGGATGGCCTGGAAGTGCGGGTTGCGGCCGCCCTTCGCCGAGCCGCCCGCCGAGTCGCCCTCGACGATGTACAGCTCGGACTTGGACGGGTCGGTCGACTGGCAGTCCGACAGCTTGCCGGGCAGCGACGTCGACTCCAGCAGGCTCTTGCGCCGGGTCAGATCGCGCGCCTGCCGCGCCGCCACACGCGCGCGCGCGGCCTGCGACGCCTTGTTGATGATCTCCTTGGCCTCGCCCGGGTTCTCCTCGAACCAGTCGCGCAGGTGCTCGTTGCAGGCCCGCTGCACGAACGACTTCGCCTCGGTGTTGCCGAGCTTGGTCTTCGTCTGCCCCTCGAACTGCGGGTCGGCCAGCTTGATCGAGATGATCGCGGTCAGGCCCTCGCGGACGTCCTCACCGGTCAGGTTGTCGTCCTTGTCGCGCAGCAGCCCCTTGTCGCGCGCGTACCGGTTGACGATCGTCGTCAGCGCCGCGCGGAACCCCTCCTCGTGGGTGCCGCCCTCCGCCGTGTTGATCGTGTTCGCGAACGTGTGGACCGACTCGGCGTACGAGGAGTTCCACTGCATGGCGATCTCGACCGACATGCCCTCGGTGTCGTCGCCGAAGTAGATCGTCGACTCGTGGACGGCGTCCTTGCGCGCGTTGATGTAGCGGACGAAGTCCTCGATGCCGCCCTCGTAGTGGTACTTCACCACGTGCGGCTCGCCGTTGGAGTGGTCCGGCCGCTCGTCGCACAGGGTGATCGAAAGGCCGCGGTTCAGGAACGCCATCTCCTGCATGCGGCGCGACAGCGTCTCGAAGTTCCACTCGAGGGTCTCGAAGATGTCGCCGTCGGGCCAGAAGGTGATGCGGGTGCCCGTCTCGGCGGTCTCCTCGCCCTTGCGCAGCTCCGTCTCCGGGCCCTGCCAGGTGTAGGACTGCCGCCACACGTGGCCGTCCACCTTGACCTCGGCCTCCAGCCGGGTCGACAGCGCGTTCACCACCGCCGAGCCGACCCCGTGCAGGCCGCCGGAGACGGCGTAGGACTTCCCGTCGAACTTGCCCCCGGCGTGCAGCGTCGTCAGCACCAGCTCGATCGCCGGCCGCTTCTCCACCGGGTGCTCGCCGACCGGGATGCCGCGGCCGTTGTCGAGCACGCTGACGCCGCCGTCCGCGAGCAGCGTCACCACGATGTCGTCGGCGTAGCCCGCGAGGGCCTCGTCGACGGCGTTGTCCACGATCTCGTAGACCAGGTGGTGGAGGCCGCGCTCACCGGTCGACCCGATGTACATGCCCGGACGCTTGCGGACCGCTTCCAGGCCTTCAAGGACAGTGATCGAACTAGCGTCGTACGCCAAAGGAGATCCTCCTGCCGGGGATGGTGAGCCGCCCCGCGCCCAGGGGAGCGCGGTGTGCCCCGTAACACACATGAGGGCGCCCTAGTGCTCTGTACGTGTTCGGTAGAGCTCCGGGCACCCCATGGCGGTGCAACATCCTGAACCCGTTTTCATTCTACCGGGTCACACGGCGAAAAGTGGCACTCCCGAGCGCTGTGTGCGCGTGTGGCGGCCGAGCGGGCCTGGAGATGCATCCCCCCATAGCCCTGGGGGGGTTCTCTGGCCTACGGCGCCCTCGTTGCTGAACTCGTCACCGGGCTTCCCGAACAGATGTTCCCACCCGCCACCGACATCCCGTCACGCCGCGCAACCGCCGCCCCGCACCCGCCCGGCGGCCCCGCCGCCTTGTCACTTCGCGACGAGCCGCTCCGCGGCGGCCGGCCCCCAGCGGCCGCTCGCCGCGGCCGTTCGCCGTACCCGGCGGTCACTTCAGCGTACGCGCCAGCCGCCGGTGCGGCGGGGGCCCGACGCCGGCCCGACCACCTTCACCCGGCGGACCGTCCCGTGCCCGAGCTCCTCGTTCAGCCGGCGCACCAGCGTCGACGACAGCAGCCGCAGCTGCGTCGCCCACGTCGTGGAGTCGGCGGCGACCGTCAGCTCCCCGTCCTCGAACCGCTCCGGACGGGTGTGCTCGGCCAGCTCCGGCCCGACGATCCCCGCCCAGTTGCCGAACACGCCGCCGACCGCCGCGCGCTGCTCCCACCCGCGCGTGGCCAGCAGCTCCCGGATCGCCGCGCCGAACGCCTTCGGGTCGCCGCCGCGGCCCGGGTCCCTGGTGCGGACGGGCTTCGCCGCGCCCTTGCGCCTGCCGCCCTGCCCGGGCAGCGTGCCGCGCTTCAGCGCGTCCGCCTTCGCCTGCGCGAGGGCCTCCCGCGCCAGCTCGATCCCCGACTTCGCCGGAGCCTCCGGCCCCCCGCCCGTGCCGGCCGCTCCGCCGTCCACAGCCTGGGGATCACCGGGCCCGTCCACACCCCCGGGTTCCGGAGAATTCACCGGACCGGGGGAGTTGTGCACATCCTGTGGATCAATCGCGCCCGAGCCGGGACGGCCTCCCCCATCTCCCGGCCCCTGGGGATCACTGGTCACCTGCCCGCCCCTTCCCGGTCAGTCCCGGACGACCCGGCCGCCTGCGACGGTATAGGAACCGCCCGTCAGTTCCGCCGGGACGTCCGCCGGCACCGCCGCCGTGATCAGCACCTGCTCGGCGGGCGCGACCATCTCCGCCAGCCGGCTGCGGCGCCCCGTGTCCAGCTCGGCGAACACGTCGTCGAGGATCAGCACCGGGTCGTCGCCGTCCGCGCGCAGCAGGTCGAACGCCGCGAGCCGCAGCCCCAGCGCGAACGACCACGACTCGCCGTGGCTGGCGTAGCCGCGCGCGGGCAGCTCCCCCAGCCGCAGGACGAGCTCGTCGCGGTGCGGCCCGACCAGGCTCACCCCGCGCTCCAGCTCCTGCTTGCGGGCCTCGGCCACGCCGGCGAGCAGCTGCTCGCCCAGCCGTCCACGGTCTGTGGACAACTCCTCCGCGCCCAGCGAGCTCTTGTAGTGCAGATCGGCCGCGCCGCTCGACGGGGCGAGCGCCGCGTACGCGCGCGCGACCAGCGGACGCAGCGCCTCCACCAGCTCGACCCGCCCGGCCAGCAGCTCCGCGCCGGTCCGCGCGAGGTGCGCGTCCCACACGTCCAGCGTCGCGAGCACCTCGGGCCCGGGGGACCGGCGGTGCGCCGCCGCCGACTTCAGCAGCGCGTTGCGCTGCTTGAGGACCCGGTCGTAGTCGGACCGGACCGCCGCGAACCGGGGGGCCCGCGCCGTCAGCAGCTCGTCCATGAACCGGCGGCGCTCCCCCGGATCGCCCTTCACCAGGGCGAGGTCCTCCGGGGCGAACAGCACCGTCCGCAGCATCCCCAGGATCTCCCGCGGCCTGGGGACGGGGGACCGGTTCAGCCGCGCCCGGTTCGCCTTCCCCGGGTTGATCTCGAGCTCGATCAGCGCCTTGCGGTCGTCCTTCACCACCCCCGCGCGGACGATCGCGCGCGGCGCGCCCTGCCGGACGAGCGGCGCGTCCGTCGCGGCGCGGTGGCTGCCGTGCGACGCGACGTACCCGATCGCCTCGACCAGGTTCGTCTTGCCCTGCCCGTTCGGCCCCACGAACGCGGTCACGCCCGGCCCGAGCGCCACCTCCGCGGTGGCGTACGACCGGAAGTCCTGGAGCGAGAGGTGGGCGACGTGCACGGGACACGAGCGTAGAGCCTTTCGCGCGCCGCCCACACACCCGGCGCGTTCTGTGGATAACTCCTCCGGAGGGTCAGACCTTCGGCGGGTTCACGTCGGCGCCGGGGGAGTCGGCGCCCTTCGCGGACTCGATCGCGTGCCCGCCGAACTGGTTCCGCAGCGCCGCGACGACCCGCATCGCGGGGGAGTCGTCCTGCCGGGACGCGAACCGCGCGAACAGCGACGCGCTGATCGCCGGCAGCGGCACCGCGTGCTCCACCGCGGCCTGCACCGTCCAGCGGCCCTCGCCGGAGTCGTTGGCGTAGCCGCGCAGGTCGTCCAGCTCCGGGTCGTCCTTCAGCGCGCGGTTCAGCAGGTCCAGCAGCCAGGACCGGATGACCGTGCCCTCCTGCCAGCTGAGGAACGTCTCCGGCACGCGGGTGACCAGCGGGCTCGCCTCGATCAGCTCGTAGCCCTCGCCGAACGCCTGCATCATCGCGTACTCGATGCCGTTGTGGACCATCTTCACGTAGTGGCCCGCGCCGATCTTCCCGGAGTGCACGAAGCCGTACTCGCCCTCCGGCTTGAGCGTCTCGAAGATCGGCATCATCCGCTTCACGTTGTCGTCGTCGCCGCCGACCATGAGCGCGTAGCCGTTCTGCAGGCCCCACACGCCGCCGCTGACACCGCAGTCGAGGAACCCGATGCCCTTCGCCGCCAGCTCCTCGCCGTGCTTCTGGTCGTCCACATAGTGTGAATTACCGCCGTCCACGACGAGGTCGCCCGGCGACAGCAGCTCCCCCAGCCTGTTGACGGTGTCCTGCGTCGGGCCGCCCGCGGGCACCATCACCCACACGGCGCGCGGCGGGGAGAGCCGCTCGACCAGCTCCTCGACCGAGCCGACGTCGCTGATGTCGGGGTTGCGGTCGTAGCCGACGATCGTGTGACCGCCGCGCCGCAGCCGCTCGGCCATGTTCGCGCCCATCTTGCCCAGGCCGATGATGCCCAGCTCCATGCTCACTTCTCCCCTGTGCGTAGCTGCCCGTGCCCCGTCCGCGGGGGCGGCTCCCCCGCGGACCGGTCGTCTCCCCCAGGTATGCCCCAGGACCGGTCTTTACCCAGACAACCGCACCGGCATGATCAGATAACGGTAGTTCGGGTTTTCACCGTCCTGCGGCGGCTTGCCGGTCAGCACCGCCGGCTTCGTCGGCGTCGTGAACGACAGCCGCGCGACGTCCGAGCCGATCGCGGAGAGCCCGTCGAGCAGGAACCCGGGGTTGAAGGCGATGTCGATGTCCTCGCCCTCCAGCGTCGCCTCCAGGGCCTCCACGGCCTGCGCCTCGTCGCCCGTCCCCGCCTCCAGGACGACCTCGCCCTGGCTGAACGACAGCCGCACCGGGGTGTTGCGCTCGGCGACCAGCGACACGCGCTTCACCGCCTCGATGAACTGCGCCGTCTGCACCTCCGCCAGGCCCGCGTACTCGCTCGGCAGCAGCGACCGGTACTTGACGAAGTCCCCGTCCAGCAGCCGCGACGTGGTGCGCCGCCCGCCGCCCTCGAAGCCGATCATGCCCTCGCCGGTGCCGCCCGTCCCGGCCAGCGCCATCGACACCTCGGCGCCCGCCGTCAGCGACTTGGCGGTGTCGGCGAGCGTCTTCGCCGGGACGAGCGCCACCGCGGAGAAGTCCGGCCGCTCCGGCTTCCAGTGCAGCTCCCGGACGGCCAGCCGGTACCGGTCGGTCGACGCGAGCGTGACCGTCTCGCCCTCGATCTCCACCCGCACGCCGGTGAGCATCGGGATCGTGTCGTCCTTGCCCGCCGCGATCGCGACCTGCGCGACGGCCGCCGCGAACTCGTCGCTGCCCACCGCGCCCGCCGCCGGCGGCATCTCCGGCAGCGACGGGTAGTCCTCCACAGGCATGGTGAGGAGGGTGAACTTCGCGCTCCCGCAGCGCAGCATCACCTTCGCGCCGTCGGTCGTCACCTCCACAGGGTGGGGAGGGAGGCTGCGCGAGATCTCGGCGAGCAGCCGCCCGGACACCAGCGCCGTCCCCGCCTCCTCCACGTCGATCTCCGTGGAGACCTGCGCGGAGACCTCGTAGTCGAACGCCGACAGCTTCAGGCGGTCGTCGTTGCCTTCGCCTCCGGCGACGATGTGCATGCCCGCGAGCACCGGCACCGGGGGCCGGACCGGCAGCGTGCGCGCCGTCCAGGCCACGGCGTCGGCCAGGGCGTCTCTGTCGATGCGGAACTTCAAGGGGACCCGCCTCCTGCAGGTGTCGGACAAGGGTGAGGTGGTCCGGCCTCGGCTCGGGCGCTCGGGGCGCGTTGTCCCCAGGCCCTAGCTTGAGTCGGATCTTTTCTTGGGTAGAGAACTAGTGCAGTACCAGTAATAGGGGCCGTGGATAGTGTGGACAGACCGTGTTCTCGCAGGTGAGGCCGCGAATCTCTGTCCACGGGGGCTGTGCATCGGCGGTGGACGCCGCGGGCCGCGCTGGGGACGGCGAATCCGTCCCCACACGTCATCCTCACGTCATCCCCCGGTTGTCCACGAGTTTTCCGCAGGTTCTCCCTGGCCGGCGCGGCGGCCGGCCGTCGTGGCGGGAACCGGCCGGGTCCGTCCCCAGGACGTCCCCAAGGCGTCCCCAGCTTGTCCACGGGTTCGTCCCCATGATGCCGGGTGGCCGTCCTCAGGGCTTCCACAATCGGTCCACGAGTCGTCCCCATGTTGTCCGCAGGTTTTCCCCGGCCTTCCCGCCGGGATCCCCAGGGTTATCCCCAGGCTGTGCGTGTCGATCTTGGTTTCGGCCGCCGTCCGGCGCGCTTCGATCGGGCGTTCGAACAGGCCTGTGCACGGTACTCGTCCACAGCCCGGGACGGCCCGGCGGGGCCCGTCCCCAGGCTTTTGCTCAGCGCTTCCGAGCCTGGTGCTTGATCCGCCCGGTCAGCTCGGTGACCTGGTTGTAGATCGCGCGGCGCTCCGCCATCAGCGACCGGATCTTCCGCTCGGCGTGCATCACCGTGGTGTGGTCGCGGCCCCCGAACTGCTGGCCGATCTTCGGCAGCGACAGGTCCGTCAGCTCCCGGCACAGGTACATCGCGATCTGCCGGGCCGTCACCAGCATCCGGGACCGCGACGGCCCGCACAGGTCCTCGATCGTGGTGCCGAAGTACTCCACCGTCTGCGCCATGATCATCGCGGCGGTGATCTCCGGGCCGGAGTCATTGGGGATCAGGTCCTTCAGGACGATCTCCGCCAGCTTCATGTCGACCGACTGCCGGTTCAGGCTCGCGAACGCCGTCACCCGGATCAGCGCGCCCTCCAGCTCCCGGATGTTCGTCGCGATCTGCGAGGCGATGAACTCCAGCACGTCCGGCGGCGCGGCGAGGCCCTCCTGGCGGGCCTTCTTCTGCAGGATCGCGATCCGGGTCTCCAGCTCGGGCGGCTGGACGTCGGTCGTCAGGCCCCACTCGAACCGGTTGCGCAGCCGGTCCTCCAGCGTGACCAGCTCCTTCGGCGGCCGGTCGCTGGAGATCACGATCTGCTTGCTGGCGTTGTGGAGCGTGTTGAAGGTGTGGAAGAACTCCTCCTGCGTCTGCTCCTTGCCCTCCAGGAACTGGATGTCGTCGACGAGGAGGATGTCCACGTCCCGGTAGCGGCGGCGGAACCCGTCCGCCTTGCCGTCCCGGATCGAGTTGATGAAGTCGTTCGTGAACTCCTCGGAGCTGACGTACCGGACCCGCGCGCCGTTGAACAGGCTCTGCGCGTAGTGGCCGATCGCGTGCAGCAGGTGCGTCTTGCCGAGGCCCGAGTCGCCGTAGATGAACAGCGGGTTGTACGCCTTGGCGGGCTGCTCGGCGACGGCGACGGCCGCCGCGTGCGCGAACCGGTTCGAGGAGCCGATGACGAACGTCTCGAACGTGTACTTCGGGTTCAGGCGGGCGTGCTCGGACGCACCGGCACCGCCCTGGCCTCCGCCGCCCTCACCGCGCGCGCCCCCGGGGGCACCCGAGCCGGCGGGGCTTCCGGGACCTCCGGGTCCGCCTGGACCGCCCGGGCCTGGGCCTGGGCCGGGGCCTCCGGGGCCGGACGGGCCGCCGGGTGCCGGGACCGGTCCACGCGAGTCGGACGCCTCGTCGTCGCGGAAACCGCCTTCACCCCGGTACGGCGGCTCCTCACCCCTATAGGTCTCTTCTCCCCGGTACTGCTCGGACGCCGGATACTGCTCCGGCCCCGTGTACGACTGCTCCGCGCCAGGGAACTCCGTCTTGTACGACTCCTCGTCGCGCCCTAGCGAAGCCTCACCCGGACCGTGCTGCGACTCCCGCCCGAGCGGTTCGCCGCGCCCCCCCGGACGAAGCGGGCCGAGCGTCCGATCGTTGAGATGCGAAGGCGCATGGGGGGGCCTTCCAGGAGGCTCGCCCCCGTAGCCCTCCGAACCGCCGAACCCCTCCTGCGGACGACCGCGCCCCGGAAAGCCCGGGACGTTCCCCCGGTCGTACGAGGACGGCCCCCGCCCGCCCGGCCCGGCGCCGTACGCCGGCGGACGCGGCGCCGGCGGGAACGGCGCGCCGTGGTCGTTGTCACGCTGCGGCCATCCACGATCATCGTCGTCCTGTGGATATCCACCGGGAAGGCCGGGCCTGTGGGTAACTTCGGACGGCGCGCGGTACCCCGGGTCGCCGTACGGCTGCTCCGGGTACGAACGGTCGCCGTAATCCTGACGCTCCGAGTAAGGAGAGTCCCCGTACTGCTGCTGATCCGCGAAGGGCCGGTCGCGGTCACGGTCGCGCTCGCGGTCATCGAGGGGCCGTTCGCCATAAGAAGAAGGCGCGGACTCGTGCGGGCCCCCGCCCGGCACCGGCGCCGGCAGCGGCTCGCCCGACCCGGCGCGGGAACCGCCGCCCGGACCCGGCCCGGGTACCGCGGGCGGCTCCGGCTGGACCGTCACCGCGACGCGGATCTCCCTGCCCAGCTCATGGGAGAGCGCCTGCGTGATGAGGTTGCGCAGCCGGGTCTCCAGCGCGTCCTTGGCGAACTCGTTCGGCGCCGCGAGCAGCGCCGTCCCCTCCACCAGGGCCAGCGGGCGGACCATCGGCAGCCATGCGCGGTAGCTCGGGGACAGATCGCTCTCAGACAGCGCGGTGAGGGTCCGGGCCCAGACCGATCCGAGATCCTGACCGTCCATGCGCAAGGTCCCCTCCCCACAACTCCGGTCAACGGAGTACCTGACCGCCCGGCTCTCCCACGGGTCACGACCCGCCTCAGGGGGCTCGGCCGCGACGCGGAAGCCTTACTCTCTCACGAGTTGTCCACAGAGTTGTCCACATGCTGTGCATAGGCATGAGGGACCCTGTGCAAAACTCCGCCGCGAGGTTCGGCGAAGGCGGGAACGGGAGGTCTCCGGCCACCTCGGCGGCCGGTGCGCGTGCGGTTGTCCAACGGGGGTTCGGCGGGCGGAACACCGACCGCGATCCCAGATCGTCACAGGAATGTCGGCGTGCCCGGAAGGACGACCTTAACCCCTGCCGATCGCCCCCGCAACACGAAGCCGCCCCCGACCACGGCCGCCACCCGACCCCCGCCCGACCGCAGCCCGACCGCAGCCCGACCGCAGCCCGACCGCAGCCCGACCGCCGCCCGACCGCAGCCCGACCGCCGCGCGGGACGGCCGCGGACGGGCCCGGACGCGCGGGCTTCGCCGCTGGGAGCGGTGATCCGTTTGACCCGGCGGCCGGGTAGCCCGTAACGTGCTGAGGTCGAGTCGCATCGACGGAGGTGACGCGTGCCCGCCGGTCGTCCGTCCGGACGGCACGGGTGGGCCCCCGCTGCGGGGGACCGAACGCGGGCCCTCGATGCGAGCTATCGCGCCTTTCTAGTCGAACCGACCGCAGCACTGGAGCCTCAAAGTGAGCAAGCGTACATTCCAGCCGAACAACCGCCGCCGCCACAAGAAGCACGGCTTCCGGCTGCGGATGCGCACGCGCGCCGGGCGCGCCATCCTCTCCTCGCGGCGCGGCAAGGGCCGCGCCCGCGTCGCGGTCTGACCGACCCCTCTCATGCTGCCGTCCGGGCACCGGATGCGGCGGCGGGACGACTTCTCGTTGGCCGTCCGGCGCGGGCGACGCGCCGGACGGCCTAACGTCGTCGTCCACCTGCTCCGCAGGGAAGGGGACGCGGACGCCGCCGGCCCGGCGCTGGTCGGGTTCATCGTCGCGCGCAACGTCGGCAACGCCGTCACCCGCAACGCGGTGCGGCGCCGGCTCCGGCACCTCACGCGCGGGCACGTGGACCGGCTTCCACCGGGTAGCCTGCTCGTAGTGCGCGCCAACCCCCGCGCGGGCGAGGCGCGCCCAGACGAGCTGGCCGCGGATCTGGAGTCGGCGCTCGACCGGCTGCTGCGGCCCGCGTCCAAGGGGCGGAGATGAGGAACCGGCACGGGGAACCGTTCACCGACCAGCGCCCGGCGACCACCCCTGGTCCGGTCGCCGCGGTGTTGATCCTTCTCGTCCGCGCCTACCGCCGCTTCTTGAGTCCCCTGCTCGGGCAGCAGTGCCGCTTCACCCCGTCCTGCAGCACCTATGGCCTCAAGGCCCTCCAGGTGCACGGGGCGGCGCGCGGCACATGGCTGACGGTCCGCCGGATCGCGCGGTGCCACCCGTTCCACCCCGGCGGCTACGACCCGGTGCCGCCGAAGAAGACGCCGAACGCGAAGGCGAAGGCGGCTTCTTCGA
The DNA here is from genome assembly GCF_040651755.1 of Actinomadura sp. NPDC048394. NCBI lineage: Bacteria > Bacillati > Actinomycetota > Actinomycetes > Streptosporangiales > Thermomonosporaceae > Actinomadura > Actinomadura sp. NPDC048394. Next base: position 36,348 of record NZ_JBEZJL010000033.1, read on the forward strand.
ACTCCGGCCGCAAGGAGAGCGGCCCCGCCCTAGCAGAGCCCAAGGAGCTGCCCGGTGCTTGACTGGCTATACCAGATCGTCTCTCAGCTCATCGTGTGGATTCACGCGGGGCTGAGTGTCGTCTTCCCCAAGGACAGCGGATGGGCGTGGGGCGGCTCGATCATCCTGCTGACCGTCATGCTGCGGCTCATCCTCGTCCCGCTGTTCGTGAAGCAGATCCACGCCTCACGGAAGATGCAGGAGCTGAACCCGAAGGTTCAGGCGCTGCGCAAGAAGTACAAGAACGACAAGCAGCGCCTCAACCAGGAGGTCATGAAGCTCTACCAGGAGAACGGCGCGAACCCGCTGTCGGGCTGCCTTCCCCTGGTCGTGCAGATGCCGGTCTTCATCGGCCTGTTCCAGACCCTCAAGCGGATCTCGGACGCCAAGCCGGGGCACGGCGTGTTCGCGATGTCGGCGGACCTGGTGCAGAGCGCCCAGCACGCCAACATCTTCGGCGCGCACATCCCCGACACCTTCCTGAACGCGTGGAGCGACAAGACCTGGAGCGCGATCGTCGTCACCGGCATCGCCGTGGTGATCAGCTCCTGCACGACGTTCTTCACCGTCCGGGCCAGCATGAAGCGCCAGCCCGCCGCGGCGGCCGACGCCAACCCGATGATGCAGGCGCAGAAGATGATGGTCTTCCTCGCGCCGCTGTTCGGCCTGTTCGGCCTCGGCTTCCCGCTGGGCGTCCTCATGTACTGGGTGACGTCGAACAGCTGGACGCTCGCGCAGCAGCACTACATCTACAAGCGGTTCCCTCCGCCCGGTGAGAAGGCGGACGACACCGCCACCGCGAAGACCACGGCGGGCGGCAAGACCGCCGGCACCAAGGCGGGCACGAAGACCGCGGGCTCGAAGGCCGCGGGTTCGAAGAGCGCCGGGAGCAAGGCCGCCGCCGGGAAGAACGGCCAGGCGCCGTCCGGGATCCGGGCCAAGCTCAAGAAGGAGCCGGAGCCCGCGCCCGAGCCGGAGGACACCAAGCCGAAGGTCGTCCGCAACCAGCCGACCCGCAAGTCGCGCAGCAAGCGCAGCGGCAGCCAGAAGCGCTAGTTTGGACCCCTGTCCTCGCCGAAGAAGGAGACCCCGTTGAGCCAGACCGACACCACCGAGGTCGACGTCCAGGCCCTCGAGCAGGAAGGCGAGATCGCCGCCGACTACATCGAGGGCCTGCTGGACATCGGTGACTACGACGGCGACATCGACATGGACGTCGAGGGCGAGCGCGCCATCGTCGCGGTGGTCGGCGGATCGCTGGACGAGCTGGTCGGCAAGCGCGGCGAGGTCCTGGAGGCACTGCAGGAGCTGACCCGGCTGGCCGTGCACCGGCAGACCGGCAACCGCACCCGGCTGATGCTCGACATCGGCGGCTACCGCGAGCGCCGCCGCGCCGAGCTGACCAAGCTCGGCACCGACGTCGCCGACGAGGTGAAGCAGAGCGGCGAGTCCAAGCCGCTCGCGCCGATGACCCCGTTCGAGCGCAAGATCGTCCACGACGCGGTGGCGGCGGCCGGCCTGCGCAGCGAGTCCGAGGGCGAGGAGCCCGACCGCTACGTGGTCGTCCACCCGTCCTGACGTTCCTCCGCCCGGCGGGACGCAGTTTCCCGGCGGGACGCGGTTTCCCCGACCGACAGCCAGTCCACCGAACGGCCCCGGCAGCACCTGACCGCCGGGGCCGTTCGCATGCCCGGCCCCTGGCGCGGGGCAGGGCGCGGGGCAGGGCGCGGGGCAGGGTGGTTCCTCTGCGAGTTCGCTGCCTAAAAGAGAGGCCCCTCCCGCCCGGGGGCGGACCCGCTACCTCCATGGTCAAGGCTCGCCACCCTCCAGAGAACCAGAACATCGTTCTGTGGATAACTCGCGCTGCGAGCGCGGTTCCTCCCCAGGGTTTCCCCTGCCTGGGAGGCTCCTCTGAGAGCGGTGGACGGTGGCTCATCGCCGCAGGCTGAGGCGGTTTGGCGGGGTGCTCGGCTAGATCCGGCGCTGCTCGGCTGACGGTGGGGCCCTGTGGATAAAGCGGGTGGTTATCCACAGTCGGGGAAACCGGGTGCGTGTGGACGGGGCGGGGCCCCGCGCCCTGACCGGCGCGGGGCCCCTGGGGACCCGGCGTGCACCGCCGCCCAAAGCACACCGGGTTGGTCTATCGGCCGGACGAGTCCGAGGCGGTGACCGCGGCGGCGCCGCCGAACGAGAACGCGATCAGCGACGTCCGCGCGGTGTCCGTCCATACACGCTCCGCTCGCGGGGCGCGGGATCATGGAGCGGGTCGACGGGATCGGAATCGACGGCCGGGTTGTTCTCCTCGGCCGGGTCCTGGGCCCGCGAGGGGTCCTGCGCGAACGCGGGGTCCTGGGCCACGTGCCCGTGCGGCGCCACCCCTTCGTCCGCAGGGTGCTCGACGACGCGTTCGACCCGCTCGGCCGGACGTCCCGCCGGGGGCGGGTCCTCGATGATGTGCTCCTCACGGACCACGGTGCCCGGCTCGTCCCCGTATGCGGGGTCTGCTCCGACCACCCGGCCGGCCTGGCGCCGTGGACGGGTGTATTTGAGGGTGAAGGCCATGCTCACGGCCCCGACCACGATCAGGATCCAGCCGACGAGATGAATGTCGACGCCGGCGAGATCCACGCGGAGGGCGAACGCGAGGATCGCTCCGATGGCGATGAACGCGAGACTGACTCCGATTCCCATGTCTCGGAGCTCCTTCCAAGGGGGGCGACACCGTCCCTCTACCCGGCGGTCGCCGAATATGCGGCAGGACATGTGGTTCTTGCCATATCGCAAGGAGCGGCCCCTCCCCGGCGGGCTCCACCCCCAAAAGCGTCATGCGGTCGCCTCCGCGGACGTTGCGTGTGTACGCCGCCACGCCGTTTTATGGAACGATTCGTACGGTGGGGATTGCACGCGAGGTTTTCGGGGAAACACTGCCGGTCGCGGAACGCTACGCGGCGTTCCTCGCCGACGCGGGCGTCGAACGCGGGCTGATCGGCCCGCGCGAGGCCGACCGGCTGTGGGAACGCCACCTGATCAACTGCGCGGTGGTGGCCGAGGCGATCCCGGCGGACGCCCAGGTCGTCGACATCGGTTCCGGTGCCGGACTGCCCGGCATCGTCCTCGCGATCGTCCGGCCCGACCTGCGGATCACGCTCCTCGAACCGCTGCTCCGGCGGACCACGTTCCTCGACGAGTGCGTCGAGATGCTCGACCTGCGGAACGTCGAGGTCCGCCGGGCCCGGGCCGAGGACGTCACCAAGGAGTTCTCGGTGGACGTGGCGACGGCGCGCGCGGTGGCCCCCCTCGAACGTCTCGCCAAGTGGGCGCTGCCGCTGCTGCGCCCCGGCGGTGAACTGCTCGCGCTCAAGGGCGAGCGGGCCGCCGCCGAACTCGACGAGGCCGCGCCCGTTCTGCAGCGTTTCGGGGTGCGGCAGACCGAACTGCTCCAAGTCGGGCGCGGTATGGTCGACCCGCCGACAACGCTTGTCCGTGTGGTCGCCGGCAGGCCGGCGGACCGGAGTGCAGCGGCCGGGCGACGACAGAGCGCGCCCCGACGCGCTGGAAGGTCGAGGAAGAGGTCTTCATGAGCACGGGACCAGGACTGGGACGGCCTGACCGCGCCGACGAATCCCCCGACGAACAGCCGCCCGGCCCGGGCGGGACCGGCGCCGCGGAGCCCGCGCGGGAGACCGCCGCGGGCCAGGCCGCGCAGGCCGACGAGGGGACGCGGGGGGACGCCGGTGCCGCGACACCGCCGGCGGCCGCGCCCTCCGGGCACGCAATGTGGGGTAACACGACGTCCGGTACCGCGGAGAACGTCGGCTATGTGCCGACCAGCGCCGGCACACAGCAGGCGGGTCCGCGCCAGGGACCATCTCAGGGGGAGTCAGAACTCGTGCGCGAGGCGCTCAAGGACGCCAAGGTTTCACATGAAACAGCGGTCACCGCCCTCAAGGCGATGTCCGGCCGCAGGGAACGCGAATGGCCGCGGCCGGACCGCTGCCGCATCATCACCATCGCCAACCAGAAGGGCGGCGTCGGCAAGACCACCAGCTCGGTCAACCTCGCCGCGTCGCTCGCCATGCACGGCGCGCAGGTGCTCGTCGTCGACCTCGACCCGCAGGGCAACGCGTCCACCGCCCTCGGCGTCGAGCACCACGCCGAGATCCCGTCCATCTACGACGTCCTCATCGAGGACATGGCGCTCGCCGACATCGTCGTCGCCGCGCCCGAGATCCCGAACCTGTACTGCGCGCCCGCGACGCTCAACCTCGCCGGCGCCGAGATCGAACTCGTCTCCAAGGTCGCCCGCGAGTCCCGGCTGCGCCGCGCGCTCGACGCCTACGACACCGACAAGTTCGACTACGTGCTGATCGACTGCCCGCCGTCGCTCGGCCTGCTCACCGTCAACGCCCTCGTCGGCGGCGACGAACTGCTCATCCCGATCCAGTGCGAGTACTACGCGCTGGAGGGCCTCGGGCAGCTCATCCGCACCGTCGACCTCGTCAAGGCGCACCTCAACCAGAAGCTCAGGGTGTCCACCATCCTGCTCACCATGTACGACGCCCGGACGCGGCTCGCCGCGCAGGTCGCGGACGACGTCCGCAACCACTTCGGCGACGTCGTCCTCAACACGGTGATCCCCCGCAGCGTCCGCGTCTCCGAGGCGCCGAGCTACGGGCAGTCCGTCATGACGTACGACCCGGGTTCCAGCGGCGCCCTCGCCTACAGCGAGGCGGCCTCGGAAATGGCCCATGGAGGGGCGAGGAAGTGAGCCAGCAGCGACGCGGTCTGGGCAAGGGGCTCGGCGCCCTCATCCCCACCGCCCCGCCCCCGCCGCCGGCGGACGACCCGTCCGGCGCGGGCGGAACCGGCGCCCTGGGCGGGCCGGGCTTCCCCGGCGGCCCGAACGGCACCGGCCAGGACGGCGCCGCGACCCCGGACGTCCAGCCGGTCGCCGGAGCGCACTTCGCCGAGCTGCCCGTCACGTCCATCACCCCCAACCCGCGCCAGCCGCGCGAGCACTTCGACGAGCAGGCCCTCGAGGAGCTCGCCGAGTCCATCGGCATCGTCGGGCTCCTGCAGCCCATCGTCGTGCGCCGCGCCGAGTCCGGTGAGCACGACTACGAACTGATCATGGGCGAGCGCCGGCTGCGCGCCTCCCAGATGGCCGGGCTGGACGTCATCCCCGCGATCGTCCGCGACACCGGCGACAACGATCTGCTCCGTGACGCCCTCATGGAGAACCTGCACCGCCAGCAGCTGAACCCGCTGGAGGAGGCGGCCGCCTACCAGCAGCTGCTGCAGGACTTCGGTGCCACCCACGAGCAGCTCGCCACACGGATCGGCCGGTCCCGCCCGCACATCACGAACACGCTCCGCCTGCTGAACCTGCCGCCCGCCGTCCAGCGCCGCGTCGCCGCCGGCGTGCTCTCGGCGGGCCACGCCCGGGCGCTCCTCTCCCTCGACAGCGTCGAGGCGCAGGAGCACATGGCGCAGCGGATCGTCCAGGAGGGCCTCTCCGTCCGCGCGGTCGAGGAGATGATCGCGCTCCGCGAGGTGGACGACGCTCCGAAGGCCCCGCGCCAGGGCCGCCGCAAGAAGCCCGTCGCCCCTGGACTCCAGGAGCTCGCCGACCGCCTCTCCGACCGCTACGAGACCAAGGTCCGCGTCGACATGGGCCGCAACAAGGGCAAGATCGTGGTCGAGTTCGCCACGCTCGAAGACCTCGACCGCATCATCAAGTCGATGGCACCCGACGACGGCCCGGACGAGCCGTAGGCTTCCCGCTCCTTCCCACCTCCAGCGCCCCGGAAGCTTTCCGGGGCGCTTCGCTTTCCCGGCCACCGACGTTTCCCGTGAAACATCGACTGCCCGGCCCACCTGCTCACCGCCCCTTCGTCTCCGGACGCGCCCCCAGCCGACCATCTCCCCCGCTGGCCCGTCGCGAGCTCCCGCCTGAACCACTCACGCCGGAAGACGACCGCAGCCGCCCCAGCAATGTTTCCCGTGAAACATCACCCCCGCCGCGCGGCTCGTGCCGATGGGCCTGGACGACGCTAGGCGTAGCTCGGACGCCCGCGAGTAGCAGGCTGGCTGATGCTCACCCAGGGCCATTGGCTTGGTGGCAGCCGCGGGTGTCCCAGAGCGGTGCGGCGCCTTCTGGGCTGCGGACGCGCGTGGCAGTGGGCGCGGCAGTGGGAGGCTTCGGCGCGCGGGTCGGCTTTGTGAGGTGATCGCAGGCCACCCAGTGAGGCCTGCGGGCGATGCGCGCCCCTCCACTGCTTGGCGCTGACCATCCCCCAAACGCCAGCAGGGGTCACAGACCACGTCGATGCCCGCCCACGCCTCGCACTGCCGGGCGAGCATCGCCCCGCGCTCCGCTGGTCGCCGATCGCGAGTGCCTTCGCGTCAACCTCCGGCCATGCCGCCTGTGGCCCAGGAACACGTTGGGCGCGCACCGAGTCCGCACCGTTGCTGCGGTGTCACAAACAGGCGGCCCAGCGTCTCGAGCAGGCGGCGCGCGCTTCTTTCTGGGAGGCACGCGGGATGCCGCCGCCCGGCGATCGTTGCCCAGGTTTGTGGCCGAGCTGGCGCGCGGCGGCGCCTGCCTTCCGGGTGCGCGTCCAGTGATCGGTGGCTGCCTGGCGCGCGCTGACGTGGACGCGCAGAGCGATGCCGTCGCCGCATCAGCCGGCTTGGTCGTTCGCACGAGAGCCAGCGCTCCTGGGGCGCGCTGCCGAACTCGGTCGTCGCGCCCGGCGTGAACACACCGCCGCCCGGCGATCGTTGCCTACGTCTGTGGCCGAGCTAGTGCGTGGCGGCGCCTGCCTTCCGCGTGGGCGTCCAGTGATCGGTGGCTGCCTGCCGCGCGCTGGCGTGGACGCGCAGAGCGGTGCCGTCGCCACATCAGCCAGCCTGGTCGTTCGCATGAGAGCCGCGACCCTGGGGCGCGCTGCGGGCCTCCGTCGTCGCGCCCGGCCGCGACATGCCGCCGCCGACGCCCTCGCCTACCTCCCCTGAACGCTGCGCGGGGGACTCGCTCATCGGCGACCGCTGCACGCCGCCCGAGCGTCATGCGTGATGCCGGCGAGGGGACTGCGGGGGTCGGCGGCAGCGTCAGCAAGGCGTGCCATGTCCACGGCGCTCGGCGGCAAGCACCGGGCATGAGTCGGCGCGGTCTTTTGACCGATGGACAGCGGACGTCGGCGGTCGCGGGTGTCTACGCAGTGGGGGCGGTGGTGCGTGCTGCGCTGAGGTTTGGTGTCTGCCCGCGCGACTCAGGCGTGCCTTGTTGATGGGTGGGGCGGTGTTTGGGCGGGGGTTGGTTGTCGGCGGTCGATCGTTGGGGGGCGCTCGGGCGAGTCTTTTCGTTGTCCGGGGGCGTGGGTCCGGTGGGGTCGGCTGGTGCGGTGGCGGGGTTGGGGATGTTTCACGGGAAACGTTGGGGCGGGGTTGGGAGGGGTGAGGGTTTCCCGTGAAACATCGGTCAGGCGAACTGGGCGAGGAGGAGGTCGCGGCAGACCTCGCCGAGGTCGAGGCCGGCGTTGCTGACGGCGCGGGGGAGGAGGCTCGTCTCGGTCATGCCGGGCGCGACGTTCACTTCGAGGAAGTGGACCTCGCCGTCGGGGTCGACGATGAGGTCGGTGCGGGAGAGGTCGCGGAGGCCGAGGGCGCGGTGCGCGGTGACGGCGGCGGCGGTGGCGCGCTCGGCGGCGTCGGCGGTGAGGCGGGCGGGGGTGACGAACTCGGTGTCGCCGGCGTCGTAGCGGGCGGTGTAGTCGTAGCGGCCGTCCGGCGCGACGATCTCGACGGCGGGGAGCGCCTGGGGGTGGCCGTGGCGCTCGATGACGCTGACGGCGATCTCGGTGCCCTCGATGTAGCGCTCGACGAGGGCGGCGTCGCCGTAGGCGAAGCAGCCGACCATGGCGGCGGAGAGCTCGGACGGCTCGTGCACGACGGACGCGCCGAGCGCGGAGCCGCCGCGGGTGGGCTTGACGAACAGGGGGAGGCCGAGCCCGCGGATGATCTGGTCGAGGACGGACGCGGCGCCGAGGTCGTGGAAGACCTCCTTGGGGAGGGCGACGGAGTCGGGGGTGCGCAGGCCCGCCTGGCGCACGACGGACTTGGCGGTCGGCTTGTCCCAGGCGACGCGGCAGGCGTCGGCACGGGCGCCGACGTAGCGGACGTCGAGGAGGTCGAGGACGTCGCGGATCGAGCCGTCCTCCCCCGCGGCGCCGTGCAGGACGGGGAACACGGCGTCCGGCGGGTCGTCGGCGAGGGAGTCCAGGAGGGTGGCGTCGGCGTCGCGCAGCTCGACCGGGATGTCGAGGGCGCGCAGCGCGTCGGTGACGCGGCGTCCGGAGCGGAGCGAGACCTCTCGCTCGTAGGACAGTCCCCCGGCGAGGACGACGACGTGCCCGAGTTCCACAGCAGGTGCCCTTCTGGCGGTAGGAGCGGCTACGAAAACGCGCCGGCTCCCAGCATGGGGGAGCCGGCGCGGTTACGCGAAACCGGGTGGTATCCGCTAGACGATGCCCGGGCCCGGGGTGTGGACACCGCCGGGGCCGTCGTGCTCGACTCCCCCAAAAGTGTCCCGCAGCCTGATCTCCTTCTCCACCACCGCGGCGAGGCGGCGGACGCCTTCGCGGATGCGGTGCGGTTCGGGGAAGCAGTACGAGAGGCGCATGTTGCGGCGGCCGCCGCCGTCGGCGTAGAAGCCGGTGCCGGGGACGTAGGCGACGCGGTCGGCGATCGCGCGGGGGGCCATCGCCTTGGCGTCGAGGCCGTCGGGGAGGGTGACCCAGACGAAGAAGCCACCGGCGGGGCGCGTCCAGGTGCAGCCGTCCGGCATGAGCTGGTCGAGGGCGTCGAGCATGGCGTCGCGGCGCTCCCGGTACATCTCGCGGAACGCCTTGATCTGCTCGCGCCAGGGCTGCGTCAGCAGGTACTCGCGGACGGCGAGCTGGGAGAAGTTCGACGGGCAGAGGATCGCGGACTCGGCGGCGAGGACGAGCTTGGCGCGCACCGCGTGGGGCGCGAGGACCCAGCCGACGCGCAGGCCGGACGCGATCGTCTTGGAGAACGAGCCGAGGTAGATGACGCGGTCGGGGTCGTCGGCGCGCAGCGCCCGCATCGGGTCGCCTTCGAAGCCGAGGAGGCCGTACGGGTTGTCCTCGACGATCAGGACGTCGTGTTCGGCGCAGATCTCCAGGATCTGGGCGCGGCGGGCGGTGGTGAGGGTGACGCCGGCGGGGTTCTGGAACGTGGGGACGGTGTAGAGGAACTTGACGCGGCGGCCCTCGCGGCGGAGCCGGTCGAGGGTCTCGCGGAGCGCGGACGGGATCAGGCCGCCCTCGTCGAGGGGGACGTGCACGACGTCGGCCTGGTAGGCGGCGAAGGTGCCGAGCGCGCCGACGTAGGAGGGGGCCTCGGCGAGGACGACGTCGCCGGGGTCGACGAAGATCTTGGTGATGAGGTCGAGGGCCTGCTGGGCGCCGACGGTGACGACGACGTCGTCGGCGGAGCCCTGGACGCCTTCGAGTGCCATGACCTCGCAGATGAGTTCGCGGAGGGTCTCGTCGCCCTGCGCGGAGCCGTACTGGAGGACCTCGGCGCCCTTGCCGGCGACGAGCTCGCCGATCATGGTGCCGACGGCGTCGAGGGGCAGCGCGGACACGTAGGGTGCGCCGCCGGCGAGGGAGACGACCTCGGGGCGGGCGACCATCGCGAACAGAGCCCGGATCTCCGACGGCACCATGCCGGCGGCGCGGGCGGCGTAGCGGTCGGTGTAGGCATCGGTTCGCGAGTGCTGTTCCACGAGGCACCTCCGGTGGGGCTGGCTTGACCGCAAAGTTACGGCATCGGCTCCGGGGGGATCGGGCGAACCCCGCACCTCGCGGATCGGCGGTTCCCGCACCTGGCGCGCCGCCCGGCCGCTCGTCCCCCGTCCGATACGATGCCCGAGGATCCCGGATTGTTGCCGGGAACTTCCGCGCAAGTGGGCGTTCCGCCCCGAAGGTCCCGGCGGTGCCGGGGGCTTCGCCCGGCGGACGAGGATGCCAGCAGGGGGTGCCGGCCCGGTGTCGCGTCGTCTCGTCAACATCACGCTGGACAATCTGGACGATCTCCCGCACCGCTGCCGCGGCTGCGTGTTCTGGGAGCTGGATCCGGTGAGCCGCGACCGGGCGGAGGCGAGCGGCGGCGCGGCGCTGGAGAAGGAGGCGTGGATCTCCTCCACGCTGCTGGAGTGGGGCTCCTGCGGCAAGATCGCGTACGTGGACGACGTGCCGGCGGGGTTCGTGATGTTCGCGCCGCCGCTGTACGTGCCGCGGTCGGTGGCGTTCCCGACGAGCCCGGTGAGCGCGGACGCGGTGCTGCTGATGACGGCGCACATCCTGCCGGAGTTCGCGGGCGGCGGGCTCGGCCGGATGCTCGTGCAGGGCGTCGCGAAGGACCTGACGCGGCGGGCGGTGAAGGCGATCGAGGCGTTCGGGGACCTGAAGGACGAGGAGGGCGGCTGCATGGTGCCGGCCGACTACCTGCTGTCGGTCGGGTTCAAGACGATCCGGCCGCACCACCGGTACCCGCGGCTGCGGCTGGAGCTGAAGTCGGCCCTGTCGTGGCGTGAGGACGTCGAGGTCGCCCTGGAACGGCTGCTGGGCTCCATGACCCCGGAGGGCGCGCTGCGTCCCGTCTGAGACCGTCTGAGCGCCCCGCGCACACACGGCCCGCCCCGCGCACACACGGCCCGCCCCGCGCGCACACGAACAGGCCCCCGCACACACACTGCGCGCCCATGGAAAACGTGGAACGGCCCGCATCCCGTCGGACGGGATGCGGGCCGTTCTCCTTCGCGCCACCGCGGGAGGCGGGAGCGACGACGAGTGCCGGGCCGGTCAGATGAACTCGGCGAGGTCGCGCAGCAGGGCGGCCTTCGGCTTGGCGCCCATGATCTGCTTGACGACCTCGCCGTTCTTGTAGACGTTCATCGTCGGGATCTGCAGGACGCCGTACTCGGCCGGCACCTTCGGGTTCTCGTCGATGTTCAGCTTGACGATGTCGAGCTTGTCGCCGTGCGTCTGGGAGATCTCCTCCAGGATCGGCGCCACCATCCGGCACGGGCCGCACCACTCGGCCCAGAAGTCGACCAGGACGGGCTTGTCGCTGTCCAGGACCTCGGAGGCGAAGTCGGCGTCGGTCACGGCTTTCATGGTGTCTCCTTCGGTGAGCGGGTCCGGCGCGGTCACGGGCGCCGGACCGGGTGTGCGGGCCGTGCGGTCGGGTCGTCCGCGGGCCACGGTCAGGCCTGCGGGACGGTCTCCGCGGCGTCCTGGTCCTGGAGCCAGCGCTCGGCGTCGATGGCCGCCGAGCAGCCGCTGCCGGCCGCGGTGATGGCTTGACGGTAGATGTGGTCGACCACGTCGCCACAGGCGAACACGCCGGGAATCTTCGTCCGGGTGGTCGGGGCGTCCACGAGGAGGTAGCCGTCGGCGTCGGTCTCGAGCTGGCCGGTGAACAGCTCGCTGCGCGGGTCGTGGCCGATCGCGATGAACAGGCCGGTGATCTCCAGCGGGCTCTGCTCGCCGGTCGTGACGTTGCGGACCTGCACGCCGGTGACGCGGTCCTCGCCGTCGATCTTCACGACCTCGCTGTCCCAGAGGAAGCGGATCTTGTCGTTGGCGAACGCCCGGTCCTGCATGATCTTGGAGGCGCGGAGCTCGCTGCGGCGGTGGATCACGGTGACGGAGCGGGCGAACTTGGTCAGGAAGATCGCCTCCTCCATCGCGGTGTCGCCGCCGCCGACGACGGCGATGTCCTGCTCGCGGAAGAAGAAGCCGTCGCAGGTAGCGCACCAGGAGACGCCGCGTCCGGAGAGCCGCTTCTCGTCGGGCAGGCCGAGCTCGCGGTAGCCGGACCCGGTCGCGACGATGACCGACTTGGCCAGGTACGTCTCGTCACCGACCTTGACGACCTTCGGGTCGGCGGCGAGGTCGACCTCGGTGACGTCGTCGGTGACCAGCTCGGCGCCGAACCGCTCGGCCTGCTTGCGCAGGTTGTCCATCAGGTCGGGGCCCATGACGCCGTCGGGGAAGCCGGGGAAGTTCTCCACGTCGGTGGTGTTCATCAGCGCGCCGCCGGCGGTCACCGACCCCTCGAACAGCAGCGGCTTGAGGTCGCCGCGGGCCGCGTAGATCGCGGCCGTGTAGCCCGCGGGGCCCGAGCCGATGATGATGACGTTACGGACGTCGCTCACTGTTGTGCGCCTCTCCTCTTGGCCTTCGGTGGCCTCACCGCACGGCCTGCCAGTCGCGTCAACCGATCCTAGGGCCAGGGGATTCCCGGCACGCGCGGCCCGTCCCGTGACCTGCCCCGCAATGCGCCGCCGACCCCTCTTCGGAGCCTCGCCCGGGCGGCCCGTGGGGCGGGCGGGACGGCCATAGGGTGGTGACCATGGCACGCATTCTGCTTCTCCACTCGATGTACGGGCTGCGTCCCGCCGTGCACCAGGCGGCGGACCGGCTCCGCGCCGCGGGGCACGACGTGACCGTCCCCGACCTGTACGGCGGCCGGGTCGTCGACACGCCGGACGAGGGCGTCGAGATCAAGGAGGAGATCGGCCGGGACGAGCTGCTGCGCCGGGCGGTCGCGGCGGCGGCGCCGCTGCTGGGCGGGGACGGGCTCGTGTACGCGGGGTTCTCGCTCGGCGGGTCGATCGCGCAGAACCTGGCCCTCGGCGACGAGGGGGCGCGGGGCCTGCTGCTGATGCACGGGACGTCCGACCTGCCCGACGACGCGTCCACCGACATCCCGGTGCAACTGCACGTCGCCGACCCCGACACCTACGAGCCGGTCGACTGGCTGAACGCCTGGTACCTGCGGATGCGCAAGGCGGGCGCGGACGTGGAGGTCTTCCGGTACCGCGGCGCCGGGCACCTGTTCACCGACCCGGACCTGGCCGACTACGAGCCGGAGGCCGCCGAGCGCGCCTGGACGATCGCCCTCGACTTCCTGGCGTCGCTGTAGCGGGCGGTAGCGGCGGTGAACCGTCGGAGGCCCGGAGCATAATCCGGCCATGGGATATGACCGGGATCTCGCCGAGCTCGTCCGCGAGCTGACGGCCGGCGAGGAAGGCGTCACGGAGCGGCCGATGTTCGGCGGGCTGGCCTTCCTCGTCGGCGGGAACATGGCGGTCGCCGCGAGCAGGCAGGGCGGCCTGCTGGTCCGGACGGACCCGCGGGAGGCCGCGGAGCTGGAGGACGGCGACCGGGTGCGCCCGATGGTCATGGGCGGCCGGGAGATGCACGGCTGGCTCCACGTCGACGCCGACGCCGCCGACGAGGCCGGGGACGTCGGGCAGTGGGTGGCCCGCGGCGTCTCCTACGCGCGGTCGCTTCCCGTCAAGAAACGGCGCCGCTGATCCCAGGCGCCGCGGGGGCGGGTCCCCAAGCCGCCCCCTGGACTTCCCGCGACGGGCGGGTCAGGCCGGCTCGTGCTCGAGCACGTGCGGGTCCTGCGCGCTGCAGTCCGGGCCGACGACCCAGACGTCCCAGCTGCCGTCCCGGTCGCCCGGAAGCGCTATCACCGTCGCGGCCCGCCCGTCGTACCTGGCCTGGTCGACCAGCGCGGGCGTGCGGCCATGGGCGACGCCGGTGACGCAGCCGGACATCTGCGCGGTCGGCGGGACGCCCTGGAGCCGCAGCTCCTGCCCCTTGCCGAGCAGCCGGCCGATCTGGCCGGAGATCTTCCCGGCCCGGTACTCGGTGCCGCTGCGGGTGACCTTGAAGGCACCCGCGGCCAGCGCGGACTCCGACGGCGCGGCCCCGTGCGGCGCCGCACCGGCCGACAGCCGCCGCGCGTTGTCGCCCTGCGGCGGGGTCGACGCCTGGCTGCCGCTGCCGTCCGATCCGTCCAGCGCGATCTTGCCGACCGTCGCTCCGCCGCCGAGGACGACGATCGTCGCCGCCGCGGCGGACAGTATCCGCCAATGCCGCCTTCCGCGCCGCTGCTCCATGCTCACCACGGTGGCGTTGTGCATCGACTCCGCCGCGATGGCGGTGTCGATGCGCTCGGCCAGCTCGGGCGGCATGGACGGCGCGGGCGCCTCCGCCAGGATCCGGGAGACGTCCGCAAGGTCGGCGGAGCGGTCCCGGCACTCGGCGCAGGATTCGAGGTGCGCGTTGACGGAGGCGGCCTGGTCGTCTTCGAGCAGTCCTTCGGCCAGGTCGGCCAGGATGTCGTAGTCAAGATGTGCGGGGTTCACTTGGGCATGCCACCTCCTTCCACACCTCCGACGTTTTTGGAGTCGCGTCGGTTCCGGTGGTGGGTCAGAAGTGGCGCGAGCCGCGCGCGGCCCCGCGCGCACCGGCTCTTGATCGTCCCGGGCGGGACCTCCATCACCTCGGCGGCGTCGTCGACGGAGTAGCCCATCATGTCGACCAGCACGAGCGCGGCGCGCTGCTCGAACGGCAGCTGCTCCAGGGCGGTGCGGACGTCCAGCGACACGCCGTGCGCGTCGGTCGGGTCGGGCATCTTCGGCGCGACGGCGTCGAAGGTCGCGTCGTCGCCCATCGGGGTGGCGGGCCGGACGGACTTGCGGCGGATCCGGTCGAGGCAGGCGTTCACCACGATCCGGTGCAGCCAGGTGGTGACGGCGGCGTCGCCGCGGAACCGGCCGGCGGCGCGGAACGCCGACAGGCAGGCGTCCTGCAGGGCGTCGGCGGCCTCCTCCGGGTCGCCGAGGGTGCGCAGCGCGACCGCCCACATCCGGTCCCGGTGCCGGTGCACCAGCTCCGCGAAGGCGTGCGGGTCCCCCTGGGCGTGGCGGGCGAGGAGCTCCTTGTCGGGGACCTCGTCGACTCGACGCATGCTCACCGACGTCATGAGCGACCGCTTTCTCGTACGGGCCGCCCTGCCGGTGCCGGGCGGCTGCGACCGGCGGCGGCTGCTCGGGTGGTCACCACGGTTTCCTGGGGGCGAGGGGACATGGATGCTCACAGGCACGATACAGACAACGGGCAGCTCACGTCACAGGTCGCGGTGCTCCGGGCCGCCCGCGGGCACGGCCGGCGCCGGCCCGCGCGCGGCGCGGTCAGCCGGCCGTCCCGTTGACGGAGATCTCGTTGAGCTTGCCCTTGAGGCCGGCGGGCAGCCGGGTGAACCAGACCAGCACGTACTGGCCCTGCGCCGCCGGGTTCGCCGCGAAGGTCAGCTCGCCGCCGCTGCAGGACTGCTCGCCGATCGCCTTCATGGCGCCCGGGGCGCGCGAGTTGCCGATCCTGACCTGGAGGGTGCCGCCGGACACCGGGCAGTCGACCTTGATCGTCGACACCTTGGCCGGGGCGCTCAGGGTCAGCGTGACGCCGAGGGCCTTGAGGTAGTTGCCGAACTGCTCGGACGTGTAGGTCTGCGTCTCCCACACCGTGCCGGGATCGCCGTCGATGACCGCCGACGGGTTCTTCCGGCTGGTCCCGTCGGGGTGCTGGTCGGCCGGCTTCTGGGTGGCCGACGCGTCCTGGATCTTCAGCTTCACGGTCGCGGGCTTGGGGGGCTGGCTCTGGTGGCCCTGGTCGGTCTTCTTGCCCGCGGCGCCCTTGTCGCCGTCGGAGCCGCCGCCGGACAGCGCCCAGGCGCCGAGGCCGACGATGACGGTGAGCGCGGCGGCGGCGATGCCCAGCAGGGCCCGGTTCGCGGGCTTGCGGGCGTGCGCCGCGACCGTCGTAGCGTTGCCCGGAGGCGCCGGCGGGGGCGTGTCGTACCGGCCGCGCGGCGGCGGGACCTGCCCGGACGGCGCCGGCTGGGCGTGCTGCTGCGCGTGCTGGCCGTGCTGGGCGTGCGCACCGCGCCCGCGCCGTCCCGGTCCGCGCGCGTCCTGGGGCTGGGCGGGACGGGTCGGGTCCTGCACGGGGGGCTGGTGCGGCTGCGTCGTCGCGGCCGTCGAGGGCGTCGCGGGACGCTTCGGCGCCGCCGGACGCGGTGACGGCGCGGCGGTGCCGAGGCCCGCGAACAGCGGCAGCGGGGTGCGCGGCACGCCGCGCAGCGCCTTCGCCAGCTCGGCGGGCTCGGTGAGCGGCTCGGCCGCGCCGATGCCGAGGCAGCGGCAGACGATCGCGTCGATCGCGTGCGAGATGCCCGCCTGCACCTGCCGGGGCGCCTGCGGGGCACCGTCGTCCCCCGTGGGCGCGGCGGGCAGGCCGGAGCCTTCCTCGTCGCCGGGCCAGTGCGCGGTGAGCGCCGCGTACAGCATCCGGCCGAGGCCGCGGACGTCCTCGGCGGCGGGGTCGTCGGAGTAGCGGTCGCCGAGCACGGCGTCGGTGGCGACGCCGAGCAGCTTGACAGTGCCGCCGGTCGTCCAGACCAGGTCGCGCGGGGACAGGCAGAGGTGCGCGAGCCCGGCCGCGTGCGCGGCGGAGATCGCCTCGGCGGCCTCGTACAGCAGGGTCGCGGCGCGGCCCGGTTCGAGCGGGGCCTTGGCGAGCATCTGCTCCAGCGTCTCGCCGGCCACCCACTCGCTGACGACGTAGGCGCTCTCGCCGCTGTCGTCGGCGTCGAAGACCTGGGTGACGCGGGGGTCGGTGAGGCGGCTGGCGGCGCGGGCGGAGGTGACGGCCTCGCCGACGCGGGGGAACTCGGGGTCGAAGGTGCGGACGGCGACGGCCCTGGCCAGGATCTCGTCGATGGCCTTCCAGAGCGAGGACCCGCCCGAGTCGCTGATGCGCTCCTCGAGCCGGTAGCGGCCGGCGAGACGCGTGCCGGGTTCGATCACTGACGTGCTCACGGCAACGTCCTGCGCAGGTGGTCAGATCCCATGTTCGTGGCGTGGCAGCTTACGCCTCCGACCCTCCTCTTTGCGTTCCCCAGGGTGTCAGCCCGCAAGCCGTAGTCCCCCACATGGTAGTGGTTCGAACACGGGAATGGCGGCGTGATCCGGGCGCGTCCCCCTCACTTTGCCACGACTTACCGGCGTCCGCCCGGCAACCTGCGCGCGAACGTGGCGATCGTCGCCTGGACCTCGTCGACCCGCAGCAGCTTCGCGAACACCAGGTACAGCAGCCCGCCGCCGCCCGCGCCCACGACCAGCGTGATCAGCGCGGGGCCCAGCGTGTCGGTGCCGAGCGCGGCGTCGGCGACGGCGTGCACCGCGTACGCGAACCCGATCAGCGGCCAGATCGCGACCAGCAGCTTCAGGTGGCCGCCGATGATGCGGCGGCCGTCCATGCCGCCGAGCTTGCGGCGCAGCACGAGCCAGCACACGAAGGTGCCGACGGCGTTGGTGACGGCGTAGCCGCCGGCCATGCCGACCACGATCCACTTGACGCTGAGCACGTTGTACGCGGCGAACGCGAGGATGATGTTGGCCGTGACGGAGACGACGCCGATCAGCGCGGGCGTCCGTGTGTCGCCGAAGGAGTAGAAGACCCGCAGCATCAGCTGGTAGGTGGAGAACGGCACCAGCGCGACCGCGAACATCTGCATGACGCGGGCGATCACCAGCGCGTCGGAGGCGTGCGTGTTGCCGTGCGCGAACAGCACGGTGGTGATCTCCGGGCCGAGCACCAGCATCAGCGCCGCCGCCGGCATGATGATCACCGAGGAGAGGCGCAGCCCGCTGGAGAACGCCGACCGCACGTCGGCGACCTTCCCCTCGGCGGCGAACCGGCTCATCCGGGGCAGCAGCGCGGTGATCACCGAGACGCCGACGATCGCGTACGGCAGCTGGAACATCTGGTAGGCGGTGAAGTACGGGGTGTACCCGTAGCCGTCGCCGAGGCCCTTGGCGTGGCCGAGGTCGCCGGCCCGGTTGGCGAGGGCGGTGACGACGGCGAGCCCGGCCTGCGTGGCGACGACGTACAGCAGCGTCCAGCCCGCCATCCGGCCGACCTGGCCGACCTCGCCGCGCCTGAAGTCCAGCCGGGGCCGCCACCGGAACCCGACGCGGCGCAGCGACGGCCACAGCGCGACCGTCTGCAGCACGATGCCGCCGGTGGTACCGGCGGCCAGCACCAGGAACTCGGTGTCGGAGATGCTCGACGGGTCGACCTTGCCGGACGCCATCGCGAGGAACACGCCGCCGACGCCGATCACGACGATGTTGTTCAGGATCGGCGCCCACATCGGCGCGGCGAAGCTGTTGCGGGTGTTGAGGATCGCGCCGGCGAACGCGCCGACGCCGTAGAAGAAGATCTGCGGCAGGAAGAACCGGGCGAACATGATCGCGATGTGCCGCTGGTCGCCCTTGTAGCTGCCCGCGAGGACGTCGATGAACAGCGGCGCCGCGATCACCGCGACGACCGTCAGGGCCGCGAGGCCGATGACCGCGAGCGTGAAGACGCGCTGCTCGTACTGCTCGCCGTAGGTGCGGTCGCGCTCCTTCGCGCGGACCAGCAGCGGCACGACGACGCTGGTCAGGATGCCGCCGAGCAGCAGGTCGTAGATCTGGTTCGGGATCGTGTTCGCGGTGTTGTAGGCGTTCGCGAGCAGGCCGGTGCTGAGCGCGGCGACGATGACGGCCGTGCGCAGGAACCCGGTGACGCGGGACACCAGCGTCCCGATCGCCATGATCGCGCCGGAGCGCAGCACGCCGCCGGACGCGGCCTCGCCGCCGCCCTCCGCGGGGGGCGGGACGTCCACGACGGTCTCGCCGACGGGGCCGCCCCCGCCGGGGAGCGGGATGTCAATCGCGGTCTCGGCCGCGATGTTCGCCGCGGTGCGCGGCCGGCCCGTCGGCTCCGGGACCGGGCGGCCCGCCGGGTTCTGCGCCGCCGGACCCCCCGGGACCTGCGGGGGCGCTGGGGGCCGCTGATGGCGCGGCTGCCGGGGAGGCTGAGGGGGGTACGGAGCCTGCCGGCCCGGCGCCGGGTACCCCTGAGGCGCCTGCTCCGGCCGGACTGGATGGCCCTGCGGCCCCGGGGAACCCGGCCGCGCCGGATATCCCGGCTGAGGCCGCCCCGGCGGCGGGCCCTGCGGCGGACGCGCCGGAGGGGGGCCTTGCGGAGGGCCCTGCCGCGGGCCCGGCGGGGGACCCTGCGGCGGAGGGCTCTGCGGCGGAGGCCCCTGCGGGCGGTACTCCGGACCCTGGGAAGCCGGACCCCGGGAACCCGGACCCGGGGAACCCGGGACCGGGGAATCCGTTCCCCGGTCCTCCGGTCTCTGCTGGTCCCACTCCGGTCGACCCGTCACCGGCTGCCTCCGCTTTCCGGCGGCGCCTCGCTCTGATGGCCCGCACTCCGACGCCCACGAAGAGTACGGCAAGTCCGCCACCGGTGATGAGCAGGGAGAGCCGCCCGTAACCCGTGGTGCGGACCGTGATGGTGGCGCTGCTGAACACCCTGCCCGAGCCCGGGTCCCGCAACTCGAGGCGGACGTCGAAGTTGCCGTTGCCCGCCGCCTGCGCCGGGAACCAGCGCTGCACCTGCTCCCCCGGCCGCAGGTCGATGACGTCATCGCCCTTGTCGAGCTTGCCGAGCTGCAGCTTGGCGGTGTTCACCGACGTCGCGACCAGCCGCACCCGGACCGCCTGGCCGTGCAGCGTGTTCTTGACGGTGACGGGCAGCTTGCCGGAGCTGCCCGCCATGTTCGCCCGCCGGTTCTTGGTCGTGACGATGCGGACCCGCGCCATCTCGTGGTCCACCTCGTCCGACAGCTCGATCCTGGCGTTGCGGGCGCGGGACGGGCTCGTCCGCCACGACGCCGACTGGACGCGCAGCAGGGCCCGCTCGTAGGAGATGCCGATCGGCTCCGTCATGATCGCGCGGAACCGGGCGGCGCGGCGGGCGATGGCGGCGACCTGGTCGAGGTAGGCGGCGCCGAGCTCGTACTTCTGGTACTCGTCGTTGTAGGCGCGCAGCTCGCGGGGCTGCGCGCGGGTCCGCTCGATCTTGTCGAGGCCGGTGGCGCGCAGCCAGCTCGCGCCCTTGGTGAACTTCAGCAGGTCGCCGGCCAGGCCGGGGGCGGGGTTCCAGTTCCGGTCGGGGGCGATGACGAGGGTGCGCTGGACGTTCGGCGCCTCGCCGGCGATCACCGCGGTCTCGGCGAGGAACCGCTGCTCGGTGAGCACCGCGCCGCCGGGGGCCCGCGAGTTCGCGCTGACGATGTCGTTCAGGCCCGAGTCGTAGATCAGCGTCTTGCGGGTGCCCTGGTGCGCCGTCTGGATCGCGCTGGCGGCGTTGGCCGCCTCGCCCGCCGGCAGGTCGCCGAACTGCAGGTCGCTCATCAGGAACGAGCCGCCGCCCTTGAGGCCGTACCTGGCGAGCGCGTCGAGCGTGTCGGGGCCGGCGACGCCGTACGGCGGCCACGCGTAGCGCGCGTCGGGCGCGCGCCCGATGACGTCGGACGCGACGCGGGTGTTGCGGGGGTCGAACGCGGTCGCGATCGGCCCGGTCGTCTTGTTGCGGGCGAGCGCGACGGCGTCGGGGTCGGCGTACGGGAGCGTGAAGTAGCGGTGGTCGCCCTTCGCGGCGTTGCGCAGGGCCGTCAGCCAGGCGCCCGCCGCGGTGCTCTTCTTCACCGTCTTCGTCGACGTCTTCGCGCCGGGCGTCAGCACGTGGTAGTCGTGCTGCGCGATCTGCTGGACGTCGTCGAGGAGCGCCGGGTCGATCGCCCAGGTGACGGGGGTCTTCGGGTTGGCCGCCGCCGCGCCGACCAGGTCGTTCAGCCGCCCGGTGCCGGCCACCTCCCCGGCGAGCCGGTCGTCGAGGAAGACCGAGTCGCCGGCCCGGTGCTGCTGGTCGGCGAGGGGCAGCACCCAGCCGACCGCGACGGGCTTGAAGTGCGTCTGCTTCGGCATGAACGTGACGAACGTCGTCACGCCGCCGACGACCTGCTGCGCGGAGTTGAGGACCTCGACGCCGACGGGATAGACGCCGGGCGTGGCGCCCGGCGGGACCAGGTGCAGCGCCGAGACGGGGAGCTTGAACTGCCAGTCCTGCCGCCCGCCGGAGGCGTCGGCCTGAGGGATCTGCTTGGCCTGGCCGGGGACGGGGAGCTGGTTCGCGGTCATCCCGGCGTACTGGTCGAGCTGGCTGCGGCTGGTGACGGGCTGCCGGCCGTAGCGCAGCCGGACGGTCACCCCGCCGATCGCGTGCCCGGACCGGTTCTGCGCCGTGCCGCGGATGTCGAGGGTGGAGTTCGCCTTCAGCGGCTTCGGGCTGACCTTGGTCAGCGCGATGCCGACCTGGCTGCGGCTGCGCCCCTGGTCGGGGGTCTCCGGCGCGCCGGGGGAGCCGGGCTGGGCGGCGTCGGGCTCGGCGGCGTCGGGTTCGGCCGCTTCGGGTTGCGCGACCGTGGCGCCCGCGACCGTGGCCCCGGAGAGCGTGGCGGTGGTTGCGGTGCCGGGAAGCGCGGCGGTGCCGGGCGCGGCGGCGAGCGCCGGGCCGGCCCCCACCGCGAGCCAGGGCAGCAGGGCGGCCAGCGTCACCGCGCGTCTGACCGCTCTCACGCCGTGCCCGCCGTCACGCCTCGTCCGCCAGCCGGTCCGCCGGCCGGTCCGCCCGATGGCCGCCCGGCGCCGGGTCCGCCTCGGGGCGGACGTCGTTTTCCCGCACCACGGCCCCGATGGTAGTCGGGACCGGCCGGGCGCCGGACTTCCGCGGCGGATCAGCCCACCGGATGGCGCCGTCCCGGCGTGTTCGGCCGCCCGCCGCGCGCCGCGCGCGCCGGGACGCCCGGCACGGCGGCCAGGTCGACCGGTTTGGCCTGGCACAACGCGGCGAGGTCATGGCCGCGGATGCCGAGCGCGGTGGACGGCTCGCCGGTCGGGGTGTAGACGACGTCCGGGCCGGGCGGGCCGTCCACCAGCCGCTGGTCGATCAGCAGCGGCATCGACTCCGGCAGCAGCAGCGGGCAGACCAGCCCGGCCGCGTACTCGGTGACGGCGTTGACCAGGTCGGCGCGGGCGGGCCCGACCCGCCGGGCGCCCATGGCGCGGCGGACCGCCTCGCCGGGCGGCCGGTCCCCCGCCCGGACGATCACGCCCGTCAGGAAGCACCTGCCGGGATGCGTGCCGCCGCAGTCGAAGTCGTCCTGCACCGCCGCGTCGTGCGCCGGGTCGCCGCGCCCCGGGGCGTCGCGCGCCAGGGCCTCGCGGGCCGCCTCGTCGCGGGCCGGGTCGGCGTGCGGCGGATCGCCGTACCCGAGATCGCCGAGGGGCACGCCGCCGGGGACGGAGTCGTCGCAGGTGGAGTCGTCGCAGGCGAAGACGCGCGTCACCAGGCACCGGTCCGCCGGGAGGCCGAGCGCCTTCGGCAGCTCGTCGGCGTGGGCGATGCCGATGGGGAGCCGCACGATCTCGTGCACGGCCTCCCATTCGAGCAGCGCGCGGTGGAGGGTGAGCGCGTCCTTCATGATCTGGCTCCATCCCGCGGGGCGGCGCCCCGCACAGCCCCGTGCCGGTCTCCCTGTGCCCCCGTACGTTGCACTCTGCGGGGAATGCCCCCACATACCCGAGGTGGTCGGATCAACACTCGCCGAACGCCAGGTGAAGCCTCCCGATGCGCCTGCGCCGCAGGTGCGGCGGACCGTACCGCCTGGGGATCCCGCTACCGTGGTGCGTACGGGAGGCTCACCGGCGGTCGCGCCGGCGGCATCGGGGTGCCCAGAACGTAACCCGGGGCCGACGCCGTGTGAAGGGCCCGCGCCCGCCGAAAGTCCTTTGTCAGCCCGCTCACCAAGGAAATACGCTCGATGGCCGTGCTCGACCAGGTGCCCGACGACAACGAGAACCCCAGCGCCGCGGCGCGCCGCAGGACCGCGATCGCGGAGCTGCTGCGCCGGATAGCGCCGGTCGCCGACGAGCTGGGCGAGCGGTTCGCCGCCGCCGGGCACGAGCTGGCGCTGGTCGGCGGGCCGGTCCGGGACGCGCTGCTGCGCCGCCCGTCCAAGGACGTCGACCTGACCACCGACGCGCCGCCGCAGAAGATCCTGGAGATCATCGACGGCTGGGCGGACAACGTCTGGACGATCGGCATCGAGTTCGGCACGGTCGGGCTCCGCAAGGGCGGCCACGAGCTGGAGATCACCACCTACCGCAGCGAGTCCTACGACCCGAAGTCCCGCAAGCCGGAGGTGTCGTACGGGACGTCCCTCGTCGAGGACCTGCGGCGCCGCGACTTCGCGGTGAACGCGATGGCGGCGCGGCTGCCCGGATACGAGTTCGTCGACCCGTTCGGCGGCCTCACCGACCTGCAGCGCGAGGTGCTGCGGACGCCCGGGAGGCCGGAGGACTCGTTCAGCGACGACCCGCTGCGGATGATGCGGGCCGCCCGGTTCGCCGCGCAGCTCGGCTTCACCGTCGCGCCCGACGTCGTCCAGGCGATGAAGGACATGGCCGGGCGGATCGAGATCGTCTCCGCCGAGCGGGTGCGCGACGAGCTGTCCAAGCTGATCTGCGGCCGGTACCCGCGGGAGGGCCTCGCGCTGCTGGTCGACACGGGCCTCGCGGCGCACGTGCTGCCGGAGCTGCCGAAGCTGCGGCTCGAGATCGACGAGCACCACCGGCACAAGGACGTCTACGAGCACTCGCTGATCGTGCTGGAGCAGGCGATCGCGCAGGAGAAGGAGGGGCCCGACCTCGTCCTGCGGCTCGCGGCGCTGCTGCACGACATCGGCAAGCCGCGGACCCGCCGGTTCGAGGCGGGGGGCCGGGTGTCGTTCCACCATCACGAGGTCGTCGGCGCGAAGATGACCCGCAAACGGCTGACCGCGCTGCGCTACCCGAAGGACGTCGTCGCCGACGCGTCGCGCCTGGTCGAGCT
Source organism: Actinomadura sp. NPDC048394 (assembly GCF_040651755.1). Lineage (NCBI taxonomy): Bacteria > Bacillati > Actinomycetota > Actinomycetes > Streptosporangiales > Thermomonosporaceae > Actinomadura > Actinomadura sp. NPDC048394. The sequence goes on from NZ_JBEZJL010000033.1 coordinate 60,131, forward strand.
GCATTTGCGGTTCCACGGCTACGGCACCGGCGAGTGGACGGACTCGGCCGTCCGCCGGTACGTCCGGGACGCCGGTCCGCTGCTCACCCGCCTGCACAAGCTGACCCGCGCCGACTGCACCACCCGCAACAAGCGCAAGGCCGACCGGCTCCGCCGCACCTACGACGACCTGGAGGCGCGGATCGAGCGGCTCGCCGAGGAGGAGGAGCTCGCCGCGATCCGGCCGGAGATCGACGGGAACGAGATCCAAGCGATCCTCGGGATCCGGCCGGGGCCGCTCGTCGGGAAGGCGTACCGGTTCCTCCTCGAGCTCCGCCTCGACCAGGGCATGATCGGCAAGGAGGCCGCCGAGCGGGAGTTGCGCCGCTGGGCCGCCGAGGAGGGGATCAAGCCCGAGGAGTCCGCGTGATCCCGCTGCAGCTGGGCCGGATGAGCCCCGCCGAGACCGAGCGGATGCTCGCGTTCGACCGCGACCACATCTGGCACCCGTACGCGCCGATGCCCGCGACGGCGCCCGCCCTGCCCGTCGTGTCCGCGGACGGCGTCCGGCTCACCCTCGCCGACGGCACCGAGCTGATCGACGGGATGTCGTCGTGGTGGGCGGCGATCCACGGCTACAACCACCCGAAGCTGAACGCCGCCGTCACCGGGCAGCTCGGCAAGATGGCGCACGTCATGTTCGGCGGGCTCACCCACCCGCCCGCGGTGCGGCTCGCCGAGCGCCTCGTCGAGCTGACGCCCGAGCCGCTGACCAAGGTGTTCTTCGCCGACTCCGGCTCCGTCGCCGTCGAGGTCGCGATCAAGATGGCGATGCAGTTCTGGCGGTCGCAGGGGCGCCCGGAACGGCGCCGGCTGCTGACCGTCCGCGGCGGCTACCACGGCGACACCTTCGGCGACATGGCGGTCGCCGACCCCTTCAACGGCATGCACCGGGAGTTCAGCGACGTCCTCGCGCGGCACGTGTTCGCGCCCGTGCCGCCGCTCGGCTACACCGCTGACCCCGACCAGACCTACATCGACGAGGTCGCGAAGCTCGCCGCCGAGCACGCCTACGAGCTCGCCGGGATCATCGCCGAGCCGATCGTCCAGGGCGCCGGCGGCATGCGCTTCTACGCCCCCGAGTACCTGCGCGCCCTCCGCGACATCGCCGACGAGCACGGCCTGCTGCTCGTCCTGGACGAGATCGCCACCGGCTTCGGCCGCACCGGCGAGCTGTGGGGCTGCGACCACGCCGAGGTCGTCCCCGACATCATGTCCGTCGGCAAGGCCCTGACCGGCGGGTACATGACGATGGCCGCGACCCTGTGCACGGACCGCGTCGCGCACGGCATCACGTCCGGCTCGGCGGGCGCGCTCATGCACGGGCCGACGTTCATGGCGAACCCGCTCGCCGCCGCGGTCGCGTCCGCGTCCATCGACCTGCTGCTGTCGCGCGACTGGCGGACGGAGGTCGACACGATCGAGGCCGTCCTGACCAGCGAGCTCTCCGGCGCCGAGGAGCTGCCGGGGGTCGCCGACGTCCGGGTCCTCGGCGCGATCGGCGTGGTCGAGGCCCGCGAACCCGTCGACATGGCCGCCGTCCAGGACCTCGCGACGGCGCACGGCGTGTGGCTCCGCCCGTTCGGGAAGCTGATCTACACGATGCCGCCGTACGTGTGCACCGAGGACGAGGTCGCCCACATCGGCTCGGCCCTCCACGCGATCGCCGAATCCCTCTGAGCCCTGCCTTCTGAGCCGTGCCTTCTGAGCCGTGCCCCTCTGGGGTAACGGCCGGGAAACACGCGATCATGTTGCCTCTCCTCACCGGGTCACCGCTGTGAGGGGAGAAGCAGGATGGGCATGAACCGGCGTTCCGCGCTCGGGGTGATGGGGGCCGTGCCGCTCGCCGCGGGAGGGCTGCTGGCGGCTCCCGGAACGGCGGTCGCCGCCGGCCGAAGCGGACGGATCCCCGCGGGCCTGAAGCCCGGCGGCGAGTTCGACCGGTTCGTCCGGCAGCAGGCCGCCAAGGACCAGTTCTCCGGAACGGTCCTGCTCGTGAACCGCGGACGCACCGTGCTGTCGCGGTCCTACGGCATGGCGGACAAGGAGCGCTCGATCCGCAACGGGCCGGACACGATCTTCTCGCTCGGCTCGATCACCAAGGTCTTCACCGGGGTGGCGATCGCGCAGCTGGCCGAGGCGGGCAAGATCGCCTACGACGGGAGGCTCGGCGCCTACCTCGACGGTTTCCCCGCCGAGATCGCCGAGAACGTCACCGTGCACCAGCTGCTCACGCACACCTCCGGCATGGGCGACTACCGGCAGGACGTCCCGGACTACCGGAAGGCGGAGGCCGCCTGGACCAGCGCGGAAGAGGTCATGGACGGCACCATGGCGTTCATCCGCACGACGAAGCCGCACTACACCCCCGGGACGAGCCACCTGTACAGCAACTCGGCCTACGTCACGCTCGGCGCGATCGTGGCGAAGGTTTCCGGCATGTCGTACTTCGACTACGTCCGCCGGTACATCTTCAGAGCCGCCGGCATGAACGCGTCCGGCTTCTCCACCCGGCCGCAGTGGCAGAACGACCGGCGCATCGCCCGGCCTTACACCACCACGCCGTCAGGACAGCGCGAGAACCAGGTCGGCGAGCGCGCCTTCATCGGCCTGCCGGACGGCGGCGCCTTCGCCACCGCGCCGGACCTGCGGCGCTTCACCGACGCCCTCAACGGCTACAAGCTCGTCGGCCGCACCTACACCGAGCTGATCACCAGTCCCAAAGTGCCGGGAGGCACGCTTCCCGCCAAGGACGGGAAGCCCGCGAAGTCGCACTTCGATGGGTACGGTCCGGACTCCACGTTCGTCGGCGGCCACCGGTTCCTCGGCCACAACGGCGGCTCTCCGGGAGTGGACGCCAACTGGTACGTGTACCCGCACTCGGGGTGGACCACGGTGATCCTCTGCAACTACGACGCGCAGACCAGCGCACCGATCGAGTCGCTCCTGGAGGAGCTGATCCTCGCGCAGGACGCCTAGTCCCGGACCGGGACGGGCTTGGGGGTGCGGACGGAGGCCGTCCAGAAGGCCGCCGCGCCCGCCGCGTATGCGACGACCACCGCGACCAGCGTCATCGACGCCACGCCGTCCGGCGGCAGCCATGTCGCGGCGAGCGCCGCGGCCGCCGCGAACGTCGTGTTGAACAGCATGTCGTACACCGAGAACACGCGGCCCCGGTACGCGTCGTCGATCGTCTCCTGCAGCGTCGTGTCGACGCACAGCTTCACGCCCTGCGACACGACGCCGAGCCCGAACGCGCCCGCCGTCCACGCCGTCTCGGAGAACGGCAGGCCGAGCAGCAGCATCCCCGCCGCCGCGGCGGCCAGCAGCAGCGCGATCCACGCCTGCTTGCTGATCCGCCGCACCACCGGCGGCGTCACGAGCGCCGCCGCGAAGTACCCCGCCCCCGACACGCCCAGCATCAGCGCCAGCGTCGCCAGCCCCTCGTCGGCGTCGTCGGAGAAGTGGCCGCGGCACAGCAGCAGCGTCATCATCAGGATGATCCCGTACACGAACCGGTGGAACGAGATCGCGCCGAGCGCCAGCGCCGCCTGCCGCCGTCCCGCGATGTGCCGCGCCCCGTCCGCCAGGCCGGACAGCACCGCGGCGAGCGCGTCCCGCACGCCCGGCGCGTCCCGGCCGGGGCCGCGGCCCGCGAGCGCCTCCGCCTCCGCCGGGTACGGGCCGAGCAGCCCGCGCGGCAGCAGCGTCGCGATCGCCCCGGCGGCCAGGTACATGCCCGCGCCCGCCGCGAGGATCAGCGCCGTCCCCCGCTCCCCGCCGCCGAACAGCGCGCGCAGCAGGTAGCCGGCGCCGCCCCCGACGAACGCGATCACCGTCCCGCTCGTCACCGAGAACGCGTTCGCCGTCACCAGCTGCTCGCGCCGCACCACGTGCGGCAGCGCCGCCGACAGCGCCGACAGGAAGAACCGGTTGACGCCGAGCACCACCAGCACGGCCAGGAAGAAGCCGGCGCCGTCGCGCCCGCTCGCCACCAGCGCCGCGACGACCAGCACGACCATCGCCCGCAGCACCGGCGTCCACACCAGGATCTGCCGCCGCTGCCACCGGTCGATGAACACCCCGGCGAACGGCCCGAGCGCCGAGTACGGCAGCAGCGTCACCGCGAACGCCGCCGCGGCCTTGCCCGCCGTCGCCTGCCGCTCCGGCGAGAAGAACACGTAGCCGGCCAGCGCGACCTGGAAGACGCCGTCGGTGAGCTGCGACGTCAGCCGCGTCGCGTACAGGCGGCGGAAGTCCCGCCCCCGCACGATCGCGCCCAGCTCACCCGCTTTCACCTGATCAAAGTACCCGGGGCGGGGACTCCCGCGGCCCCGGCGCGGCGCGGCCGGAACGGTCCTTTGCCGAGCGGCCGGCGACCCGGAGCCTCCGGCGGCCGCTACGACAGGGCGACCGCTACGACAGCCACAGCCTGGTGTAGTCGTAACCGGCGGCCGTGGGGACGAACAGCGCGCCGTGGACGCGCGACGAGCGGAAGATCGTGTGCGCGCGGTCGAGCAGCGGGACGATCGCCGCGTCCGCCATGATCAGCTGGTCGGCCTGCTGCCAGTACCCGGCCGCGCGGCCCGCGTCCGGGGCGGTGAGCGCACCGTCGATCAGCGCGTTGACCTGCGGGTTGTCGTAGCCGCCGTAGTCGGTGGAGTTCTGCCCGTAGCCGCGCCCGTCGAACAGCGGCTGGATGATCGAGCGGCCGTTGTTGCCGTACCAGTCGGGCGTCCAGCCGGGCGCGGCGATGTCCCACTGGCCCTCGCGGGCGCGCGCGGGCGTCGCGATGGTGCTGGAGTAGAACGAGCCGCCGGTGTCGGGGGTGAGCCTGGTCTCGACGCCGCACGCGGAGAGGTTCTCGGCGATGGACTGGGCGATGAGCTTGTGGACGCTGTTGGTGCGGTACGGGAACTTCAGCGTGAGCTTCCGGTGGCCCGTCTTCGCCAGGAGCTGCCGGCACTTGCCCGGGTCGCCGGCCTCGTCCGGCGTCGGGTACGGGTTCGAGGCGGCGTACCCGGAGTTGCCGGGCGGGATCACGGTGTGCAGCGGCTGCGCCACCGACGGCCCCCCGACGATCTTGATGAGGGCGCTGCGGTCCACCGCGTACTCCAGCGCCTGCCGGACCGCCCGGTCGCCGAGCGCCCCGCCGTTGTTCGGGCTGTGCAGGTTGAACACCAGGTACGGGCTGTTGCTCGGGGTCTCCCGGATCGCGAACCGCGGGTCGTCGCGCAGCCGCGGGATCGCCGACGTCGGGACGGGCTGGTCCCATGCGAGGTCGGCGGCGCCCTGCTCGATCTGCTGCTGGACCGTCTCCGCCGAGTCCTGGCCGAGGGTGATCTGGATCCGCGCCACGTGCCGCTCCCGGATCGGGTCGGCGTCCTGCCGCCAGGCCGGGTTCCGCGTCAGCAGGTAGGAGATCCCCGGACGGTACTGGGCGATCTGGTACGGGCCGTCCGAGATCATGTGCTGGCGCAGGCCGGGGCTGTCGGGCACGTACGCGTCGTACTCGCGCGGCGCCGCCGCCGTGAACGGCAGCGACAGCAGGTTGAGGAAGTCGCTGGCCGGGCGCTTCAGCCGGAACACCAGCGTCCGGTCGTCCTTCGCGCGGACCCCCTCGATCGGGTGGGCGCGCTGGTAGGCGGCGATCGCCCGGGCGTCCCTGGCGTTCACGCCGCCGAAGCCGCGGCAGAACCCGTCCATCCCCTTGATCGTCGAGATGTAGTAGCCCTTGCCGGCGGACGGCGACGCCGGGTTGCACAGCCGCTGGAACCCGCGGACGAAGTCCTGCGCGGTCACCGGCCGCGGCGGCGAGGAGTTCCACATGACGCCGTCGCGCAGCCGGATGGTGTAGCCGCGGCCGTCCTTGCTGACGTCGCCGTTCTCCCTGCTCGGCAGCCGCGCCGCGACGTCGGCCTGCACCGGGAGCGTCTCGGCGAAGTCGTTGGACGCGCGGGTGGAGAACAGCGTCCGCGCGAACGTGCGGACGAGCCCGTACCCGCCGACGCTGGCGACGGACGCGGTGTCGAGGTGCTCGACGTCGGACGAGCCGACGATGCGGAGCGTCCCGCCGTCGCGGGGCGGGCCGTCGGCGGACGCGCCGTCGCCCCCGCCGCCGCACGCGGCAAGCCCGACCGCGAGCCCGGCGATGCCCGCCGTCACCTTGATCACCTCGCGCGCCATCTCGTCCTCCAGTCCGGCACTCGGCAGCTGGTGTGCGATAACCGGCGGTGTCACAGTAGGGCCAGAGCGTGACAAAGAGCCGCTACATCACCGTTTTATGTAGAGAAGTAAGGACGCCCTGACAGCGGGATGTCCACTGTCAGGGCGTCCTCGGAGAGCTTTGTGACGAGACTCTCAGCGCGCGGAGGCGCGTGTCACCGGTCGACCTCGCCGGCGATGAACTTCTCGACGGCCTGGCGGGCCTGGTCGTCGTTGTACTGCTCCGGCGGCGACTTCATGAAGTAGCTGCTGGCGGACAGGATCGGGCCGCCGATGCCGCGGTCCTTGGCGATCTTCGCGGCGCGGACCGCGTCGATGATGACGCCGGCGGAGTTCGGGGAGTCCCAGACCTCCAGCTTGTACTCCAGGTTCAGCGGGGTGTCGCCGAAGGACTTGCCCTCGAGGCGGACGTAGGCCCACTTGCGGTCGTCCAGCCACGGCACGTGGTCGGACGGGCCGATGTGCACGTCGGCCTTCGCCATCTCGTGCGGGATCTGCGAGGTGACCGACTGCGTCTTGGAGATCTTCTTGGACTGGAGCCGCTTGCGCTCCAGCATGTTCATGAAGTCCATGTTGCCGCCGAAGTTGAGCTGGTACGTGCGCAGCAGCTCGACCCCGCGGTCCTCGAACAGCTTGGCCATGACGCGGTGCGTGATGGTGGCGCCGACCTGCGACTTGATGTCGTCGCCGACGATCGGGACGCCCGCGTCGGTGAACTTCTGCGCCCACTCGGGGTCGGAGGCGATGAACACCGGCAGCGCGTTGACGAACGCGACCTTGGCGTCGATGGCGCACTGGGCGTAGAAGCGGTCGGCCTCCTCCGAGCCCACCGGCAGGTACGACACCAGCACGTCGACCTTCGCGTCCTTCAGCGCCTGGACGACGTCGACCGGCTCGGCGTCGGACTCCTCGATGATGTCGAGGTAGTACTCGCCGAGGCCGTCGAAGGTGTGGCCGCGCTGGACGGTGACGCCGGTCGGCGGGACGTCCGCGAACTTGATGGTGTTGTTCTCGCTGGCGTGGATGGCCTCGGACAGGTCCATCCCGACCTTCTTGGCGTCCACGTCGAACGCGGCGACGAACTCGACGTCGCCGACGTGGTAGTCGCCGAACTGGACGTGCATGAGGCCGGGGACCCGCGTCTCGGGGCTCGCGTCCTTGTAGAACTCGACACCCTGGACGAGCGAAGAGGCGCAGTTGCCCACACCCACGATGGCTACGCGCACGGAACCCATCCGATTGCTCCTTAACTCTCTTGCGGTTGCGATCCTCGCCCGCCCCGGAGGGCGAACGCCACCACTGGCGGGACCTGAGGTGGAGTTCACCCGTCCCAGGTGGGGCCGCTCCTCAGCGGCCCTTGTCCCGAGGCATGTCCTTATTGCTTTCGAAAGATCTGGCTTGCTGTTCCTGCTCGGCCCGCTCGCGCCCGATCAGCTCGTTGAGCCAGCGGACCTCGCGCTCGACCGACTCCAGCCCGTGGTTCTGCAGCTCCAGGGTGTAGGAGTCGACCCGTTCCCGGGTCCGGCCGAGGGCGGCGCGGACGGCTTCCAGGCGTTCCTCGAGCCGGCTGCGCCGGCCTTCGAGGATCCGCAGCCGGACGTCGGCGCGGGTGTGCGAGAAGAAGGCGAAGTGCACGCCGAACCCCTCGTCCTCCCAGGACGCCGGACCGGCCTCGGTCAGGAGGTTCTGGAGCCGTTCCTTGCCGTCGGCGGTGAGCTTGTAGACGATCTTCGACCGGCGGCTCTGCAGTGCCAGCGTCGCGTTCGGCTCCTCCGGCCGGTCCTCGACGATCAGCCCGTTGGCGAGGAGCTGCTTGAGGCACGGATAGAGGGTCCCGTACGAGAAGGCGCGGAACATGCCGAGCAGGGTGTTGAGCCGCTTGCGCAGCTCGTACCCGTGCATCGGGGACTCGTGGAGCAGGCCGAGCACGGCGAGCTCCAGCACGCCCGCGCCCTTCTTGCCCGCCATGGCGAGTCCCTCCGCAGAGTCGATGTCTCCGTTCGATGTATCGAGTGAATGTATCGGCTCGATACATCGCAAAGATACGTACCCGGTCGCATCCTGGCAAGCCGCCCGCCGAAAACGGGCCCCTCGCGGTGATCTACCGGGCTCCGGGTCCGCGGCTTACCCTGCTCGTATGCCGGGGTCCGAGCCGCCCATCAGACGCCGGCTCGTCGTCGATTACGGGCTGGCCAAGCGCGCGGTCCTCGCGGACCTGCGGACCGGGGCCCTCACGCGGGACGACGCGTGCGACGCGCACCCCTACCTGCTGCGCGCGGCCCGGCACCACGGCGAGCCCACCGAGACTCCGTGCCCGGTCTGCGCGCGGGCGCACCTCACCCACGTCGCCTACGTGTACGGGGACGAGCTGGGCCGGTCCGCCGGACGGGCGGCGGCGGCCGCGGAGCTCGCCCGGATGGACCGCGAATACGGCGAATTCAGGGTGTATGTGGTGGAAGTGTGCCAAAGTTGCGCCTGGAACCACCTGACCGTGTCCTACGTCCTCGGTCGCGGGGAGCAGCGCCCGCAGCGGTAGCCGGATAAGGAGGAGCAGCCGAGGAGAGGGCGTCCGACCTGCGGGAACGGTTCCCTGCCCTGCACCGTGCTCCCCCCGCTCACCAGCCCGCACAGTACTCTTCGGACGGCGCACGAGCCGCCGCCGCACCGGGGCCCCCTCCGGTGCGCACGGCCCGCCGCCCGTCGTCGTCCCCTGTTGATGAGGTCGCGTGAGTAATCCAAGCCAGCCCCGACCGGAGTCCGGGTCGCCAGGGCCGGGCGGGCACCAGATCCCCCGTCTCGGCCGCACCGGCGAACCGGAGGTCCCGGACGCCCAGCGCCGTGCCGCCGACCCCGCCGCCGGCGGGCCGACGCCCCCGCCTCCGCCGGGCACGCCCGGCCAGAGCCCGGGGCCGCTCGGCTCCCCGCCGCCGCCCGTGGACCCCTCGGGGATCAAACTCGACGCGACCGCCGTCTTCGGCCCCCCGCCGTCCGGGCCGTCCGGCCCCTCTGGCTCGCCGGGCCCGTCCGGCTCGCCGGGCGGGGAGGCCGGCGCCGAGCCGCCGTCCGCTTCCGGCGGCCCGCAGAACTTCGACGCCGAGCGCACGGTGAACATCGGCTCATCCGGCCTCCAGCCGCCCGCCGCACCCGCGCCGCCGTCCGCGCCGGTGAGCCCGCAGCCGGGCGCCGCCTTCCTTCCGGACGACCCGCTCGGCTCGTCCTTCATGGGCAGCACCGGCACGGGCGCCGCATCGGGCAGCGCGGAGAACGCCGGCTCGGGCAGCGCCTCCAACGACTACGGCGGGGACCCGCTGGGACAGGGGCCGGCCTTCGGATCCGCCGCGTCCGCGCCCGGCCCGTCCGCCGGTCCTGCCGGGGATCCCCTCGGCCAGGACCCGCTCGGCGGTCCCGCCCCGTCCAGCGCCGGTGCGTCCGGCCCGCTCGGCGCCCCTCCCGGCAACGCCGGTCCCCCGGTGGGCGGCGACCCCGGGCCGCTCACCATGCCCGACCTCCACGGCGCCGCGGTCTCGCCGCACCCGGCCCCCGGCACGCCGCAGGCGAGCGGACCCGCGGGCCCCGGCACCCCGAACAACCCGATGAACTCGGGTGCTCAAGGCAGCCCGATGGGCGTCCCCGGCGGACCGATGGGTTCCCACGGTGGCCCGCCTGCTCCTGGCGGCGCGGCCGGTCCGGGTGCCCCGAGCGGTCAGCCCGGCCCTGGCGGTGCGGGGACGCCCGCCGGTATGGGCGGCCCGGCCGGTCCCGGCGGCCAGGGCGCTCCGGGCGGTCCCGGTGGCCCCATGGGTCCCGGCGGGCCGGGAAGTCCGATGGGTGCCGGAGGCCCTGGTCGGCCGGGTGGTCCCGGTGTGATGGGCGGGCCCGGTGGGCCGAACGGTCCGGGTGGTCCTGGGATGCAGGGCGGCCCCGGCGGGCCGGCCGGGTTCAACTCCCCCGGAATGCCCGGCGGGCCCGGCGGTGCCGGTGCTGCGGGCGGCGCGGGGGCCGCGGTGGGCGCGGGCGTGACCGCCGCGCTCGGCGCGGTCGGCGGGGTGCTCGCCAAGTTCCGCGGCGGTGGCGCGCCCGGCGGCCCCGGCAAGCCCGGCGGCCCGGGAGGCCCGGGCGGTCCAGGAGGACCCGGTGGCCCGGGCGGGCCCGGCGGGCCGGGACGGCGCGCGCCGAAGAAGGGCTTCATCGACCACCTGCGGTCCCGCAGCACGGGCTGGCGGCGGTTCCTCCCGTCGTGGAAGGTCGTGGCCGGGGTCTTCCTGCTCGGCGTCGCCGGCGTCGTCACCATGATCGGGGTGGCGTACGCGAACACGCCGACGCCCGCGGAGCCGACGGTGGCGGGCGTCGAGGACCAGGCGTCGATCTTCTACTACACCGACGGCACCGAGATCGGCCGGATCGGCAAGAAGCGGCAGAGCGTCGAGCTTAAGCAGGTGCCGACGTTCGTGCAGGACGCGGTGCTCGCGGCGGAGAACCGGAGCTTCCGCACCGACCCCGGGTTCTCGATCAAGGGCACGGGGCGCGCGGTGTGGGTGAACCTGACCGGCGGCCACGGCGGAGGCTCGACGATCACGCAGCAGCTGGCGAAGAACTACTACTCCGACCCGAACAACCGGACGATGAGCCGGAAGTTCAAGGAGCTGTTCATCGCGGTGAAGCTGGACAAGAGCCGGTCCAAGGACGAGATCCTCAAGCTGTACCTGAACACGATCTACTTCGGCCGCGACACCTACGGCATCCAGGCCGCGTCGCGGGAGTACTTCGGCGTCAACGTGTGGCAGCTCAAGCCGGACCAGGCGGCGCTGCTCGGCGGCATGATCCAGGACGCGAACCGGGACCCGGCGGACAAGGCCAACAAGGCGTACGTGACCAGCCGGTACCAGTACACGCTCAAGGGCATGGTCTCGATGGGCAAGATGTCGAAGGCCGACGCCGACAAGTACATGCAGCGCGTCCCGAAGGTGAAGGACGCGGGCACCGGCGACCAGCTGTACGGCGGCCAGCGCGGCTACATGCTGATGCGCGCGAAGGAGGAGCTGCGCCGGCAGGGCATCGAGCAGCAGGAGCTGACGACCAAGGGCCTGCGGGTCTACACGACGTTCGACCGCAAGCGGATGGCGATGGCGAAGAAGGCCGCCGAGCACACCGTCCCGCAGGTGAACCCGAAGAAGCTCGCGAAGAAGGGCATCCGGGTCGGGCTCGTGTCGGTGAACACCGCGAACGGCGAGGTCGTGGCGTTCTACGGCGGTCCGGACTACCTGCAGCAGGCGTTCGACAACGTGTGGAGCGGGTCGGCGCAGGCGGGGTCGGCGATGAAGCCGTACGTGCTGGCGACGGCGCTGAAGCAGAACTACAGCCTGAAGAGCATGGTCGAGGGCAAGTCGAACACCCCGATCGACATCACCACCGGCAACGTCGTGCCGAAGGGGTCGCCGAACTCGGTGACGGTGCCGAACAGCCATGACGTGGCGCCGGCCGTCGACCTCGTCACGGCGTTGAAGGAGTCGGTGAACACCGCGTTCATCCAGCTCATCGCGAAGGTGGGCGTCCCGGAGACGATCGAGACGGCGGAGGACGCCGGGGTCGCGTCCACGCTGCTGGAGGGCTACAAGCACCAGCTGAACCTGGCGCTGGGCGTCAACGACATCCGGCCGATCGAGCAGGCCGCGGGCTACCAGGCGTTCGCGAACGGCGGCGTCTACCACCAGCCGCACGTGATCCGGGTCGTCAAGCAGAGCGACAACAGGACCGTGCGGCTGAAGCCGAAGTTCGAGACGCACCGGGTGTTCGACGCGAAGGTGGCGGCGGACGCGACGTACGCGCTGCAGCAGGTCATCAAGAGCGGTACGGCGACGGCGGCGGCGCTGCCGGACGGGCGTCCCGCCGCCGGCAAGACGGGGACCACCGACCGGAACGTGTCGTCGTGGTTCATCGGGTTCGTCCCGCAGGTGTCGACCGCGGTGACGATGTACAACGACAAGCTCGGGCCGGACCACAAGAAGCAGTCGGTGGTGCTGCCGCAGATCGGCGAGGTCGAGGGCGGGACGATCCCGGCGCGCATCTGGCGCTCGTACATGGCGCAGGCGACCAGGGGCATGGACATCGAGCCGTTCCCGAACCCGGTGTGGGGCGGCATCGTGCAGAAGTGGGCGAAGCTGCCGCCCAAGAAGAAGAAGCACGACGACCGGCCGCCGTGGTGCAACAGCCCGATCGGCAAGTTCGACCCGCGCTGCAACGGCGACGGCAACGGCAACGGGAACGGCCAGGGGAACGGGCAGCCGTGCCAGACGCCGTTCCAGACCGACTGCGACCCGAACAAGCCGCCGAGCGACCCGCCGCCGAAGTGGTGGTGCACGATCCACCGGGGCGACCCGGCGTGCCGCAAGCAGCGCGGCGGCAACCAGCCGAACAGCGCGGCGGTGGCGCCGCTGCTGCCGCTGACGAGGCCGCCCGAATGAACGGCCCGCGCGCGCGGCGGCCGCAGACGGATCGGCCGCAGACGGATCGGCCGCAGACGGACCGGCTGCGGACGGATCGGCTGCGGACGGATCGGCCGCGGATGAACCGGTGGGGGCGTCCGTGAACGTATTCATGGCCGACGGCCGGGCCCCGTCCGCAGGGAGGCGGGACCCGGCCCGCCCCGGCCGTGCCCAGAGACCCCTCGACGGATCGGGGTGTGACATGAGCCATGTCCGCGTAACGCCGTGCGGCGCGGCGGCGGGCATCGCGCACCCGGATCCGGCGGGGCATGCCGAGCCACGGCGGGGCTGGTCGTCCCGCCTGGCCGGCCCCGCCCGCCACCGGTCCGGACATCCCGGACCCAACGGGCACGTTCCAGTGCGTTCGTCCGGGACGGGGGACGGCATCGTTCCTCCCCCGCCCCCCACGCCTCCGGGTGAGCAGTACGCTCGGACGACGCAAAGCCGTACCCCAGTTGATGAGGTCGCGTGAGCAACCCAAGCCGTTACGGACCCGAATACGGAGAGGGCCCCCCGCCCAGGAGGGGCTCCCCCCGCCCCGGCGCCCAGGGCATGTCCCAGGGCGCGCCGCGCGGGGGTCAGGGCATGCCGCGCGGAGCCCAGGGGGCGCCGCGCGGATCGCAGATGGGCGCGCCGACGCCCGGGAGGGCGGCGCCGCGGCCCGGGGCACGGCCGGGCGGGCGGGGCGCGGGTCCCGCGCGCGCCGGTGGACCCGGCGGGCCGGGCGGGCCGGGCGGACGCCGCCGGGCCGCGCCTCCGAACGGCATGCGGTCCGGTCCCGGCGGCCCGGGCGGGCCCGGCGGTCCGGGCGGGCCGGGAGGCCCCGGCGGGCCGGGCGGTCCCGGCGGCTTCGGCGGGGGCGGCGGACGCAGCGGCCGGCGCGGCCGGCGCAAGGACAAGCCGGAGAAGACCGGCTGGCGGAAGTACGTCCCGAACTGGAAGATCGTCACCGCGGTCGTCACGGTCGGGATCCTCGGGATCGCGACGCTGGTCGGCGTGGCCTACGCCAACACCCCGATCCCGAAGGCCCGGCAGGCCGACGTCACGAAGCAGGCGTCCGTCATCACCTACGACGACGGCAAGAGCACGATCGCGCGGGTCGGCATGAACCGCGAGATCCTCCCGCTCAAGGACATCCCGGAGGTCGTCCAGCACGCGGTGCTCGCCGCGGAGGACCGCGAGTTCTACAACGAGCCCGGCATCTCGCCGAGCGGCATCGCCGGCGCGCTGTACCGGGCCGCGACCGGCGGCGACGTCAACGGCGCGTCGACGATCACCCAGCAGCTCGCCCGGAACTACTACCAGGGCCTGAGCCAGAAGCGGACCGTCAGCCGCAAGCTCAAGGAGATCCTGATCTCCGTCCGGATGGGCAACGAGAAGTCGAAGAACTGGGTGCTCGAGCAGTACCTGAACACCGTGTTCTTCGGCCGCGACGCCTACGGCGTCCAGGCCGCGTCGCGCGCGTACTTCCACAAGCCCGTCAAGGACATCAACGCCTCCCAGGCGGCGCTGCTGGCCGCGATGATCCAGCGCCCGACGTACTTCAAGTCCTACGGTTCCGACTCCGACCCGGCGAAGCAGGCGCTGATCGCCCGCTGGAACTACGTCATCTCCGGCATGGAGAAGAAGCAGTGGCTCACGCCGGACGAGAAGGCCAAGGCGAAGTTCCCGCAGACGTACAAGAAGTGGAGCGACATCAAGGACACGGGTCAGACCGGCTACCTCACCGACCGTGTCATCTCCGAACTCGCCACGCTCGGCATCTCCAAGCAGCGCGTCCAGACCGCGGGCCTGCGGATCAGGACCACGTTCGACAAGGATCTGCAGGACTACACCGCGACGGCCGTCAAGCAGCTGAAGGACCAGAAGAACTTCAACAGCACCATCCACTTCGGCCTCACCGTGGTCGACCCGAAGACCGGTGGCGTGATCGCCGCCTACGGCGGCCCCAGCTATGAGAAGCAGCAGTTCGATGACTCCTTCCAGGGCGCGGTGCAGCCGGGTTCGTCGTTCAAGCCGATCGTGCTGGCGACCGCGCTGGACAACGACGTCAGCCTGAAGACGACGATGGACGGGCACTACCGGCGCATCATCAACGGGACGAAGTTCACCAACGACAGCCCGTCCGAGAACGGCGTCTTCGACCTCAAGGAGATGACGGCGAAGTCCATCAACACCGCCTACGTCGACCTCGGCCAGAAGGTCGGGCTGGACAAGGTGGTGGACATGGCCGAGAAGATGGGCATCCCGTCGAACACGCCGGGCCTCAACGCGACCTACACCTCGCTGCCCCTCGGTGTCATCGACGCGACCTCGGTCACGATGGCGGGCGTCTACCAGACGTTCGCCGCCGGCGGGGTGCACCGGCCGGCGCACGTGATCCAGTCGATCACGGACGCGAACGGCAATCCCGTCCTGAACGACGCGGGCAAGCCGGTGAAGAAGGAGCCGTGGGGCAAGAAGGACACCCAGGTCTTCAGCGCGGGTGTGGCGGCGGACGCCACGGAGGCGATGCGCGGAGTCGTCACGCACGGCACCGGTACCGGGGCGAGCCTCGGTTCCCGTCCGGTCGCCGGTAAGACCGGTACGTCGTCGCAGAACAAGTCCGCCTGGTTCGTCGGATACACGCCCGAACTCGTGACGGCGGCGTCGATGTGGCGGCAGGACAAGAAGGGCAATCGCCTGTCCCTGGTCGGCGTCGGCGGTTACAGCCAGGTCTACGGTGGTACCGTCCCGGCCGAGCTGTTCAAGATGGTGATGACGAAGGCGCTGGAGGGCAAGGAGATCACGCCGTTCCCGCCGCCGGTCTACGGCGGCACCGTCGCCCCGTGGGCGGTCGCGAAGCCGGACCCGACCACGTCGCCGACGACCTCCCCGACCCCGTCGAACACGCCGACCTGCACCAACAACGGGCAGGGGCAGCAGCAGAACGGGCGGCCCTGCGCCGGCAAGACGCCGAACCCGACCAACACGCCGACGGCGCCGACGACGGAGCAGCCCTGCAACGGTCTGGGCCTGCCGCCCGGCTGCAATCCGAACCTCCCGCCGACCGACCCGGCCGCCCGGAAACAGTGGTGCAAGACGCACCCGGACAACTCGGCGTGCACCAAGGAACAGGACCCGACCACTCCGAACGGGACCAACTGAACGCCCGAGCGCGAGCGAACGGCCCGGAGCCCATGGCGGCTCCGGGCCGTTCCGCTTTCCGCGGGTTCGCCGGACGCCGTTCCTGAAGGTTTCCTGGACGTCCGCATGCGCGGGCGGTGCGCGGGCGTGTTCTTTGCGCGCCGACCAATAGTCTGCTGTCCATGTCGTCGTCTTTTGAGAGGGTCGCGATGGCCGGCGCCGGGACCGGGACGGGTCCCGCGCGGGAGCGCGGCCGGATGGCGCGGCTCGCGCCGGTCATGGCGGGCGTCGCGGCCGTGGTGTGCGCGCTGGGCTGGGTGCAGAAGCAGCCGTGCGCGTCGGCGAAGTTCGACTTCATCAAGACGACGAAGCACGCCTGCTACACCGATGTGTACCCGCTGTACTACGTGCGCGGGCTGAACGACGGGAAGATCCCGTACTTCGACTCGTTCACCGGCTCCGACATCCACCACGTCGAGTACCCGGTGCTGAGCGGCGGCTTCATGCAGCTGGTCGCGTGGCTGGTGAAGCCGTTCGGGGTGGACGAGCGCGGGATGGCGTTCTACAACGTCACGGCGCTGCTGCTGGCGGTGCTCGCGATCGTCGCGGTGCTCGCGACGGCGTACGTCGCGGGCCGGCGGTCGCTGCGGGCCGGGCTGATGGTGGCGCTGTCGCCGTCGCTGCTGCTCACCGCGTACATCAACTGGGACCTGCTGGCGGTGGCGCTGGCGGCGCTGGCGCTGGCGGCGTGGTCGGCGCGGCGCCCGGCGCTTGCGGGCGCGATGCTCGGGCTGGCGATCGCGGCGAAGTTCTATCCGCTGCTGTTCCTCGGGCCGCTGGTGCTGCTGTGCGTCCGCGCGGGGCAGTGGCGGGCGATGGGGCGGATGCTCGCGGGCACCGCGGGCGCGTGGCTGGCCGTGAACGTGCCGGTGATGGTGTTCGCGTGGGACGGGTGGGTGGAGTTCTACAGCTTCAGCCAGAAGCGCGGCATCGACTGGGGTTCGATCTTCTTCGTGCTGCAGGACCACGGGCTGTCCGGGCTCGCGTCCGACACCGACGAGCTGAACCTGGCGGGGACGGGAACGTTCCTGGTGCTCGCCGCGGGGATCGCGGTGCTCGCGCTCGCGGCGCCGCGCCGTCCGCGGCTGCCGCAGCTGATGTTCCTGGTGCTGGTCGCGTTCATGCTGCCGAACAAGGTCTGGTCGCCGCAGTACGTGCTGTGGCTGCTGCCGCTCGTGGTGCTGGCGCGGCCGAAGCTGCCGGCGTTCGTGCTCTGGCAGGCCGGGGAGGTCGTCTACTTCTTCGGCATCTGGTGGTACCTGATGTCGGTGTCGCTGCAGGTGCCGGGCGCGGACCTGTCGTCGACGCTGTCGGCGGCGGCGCACCTCGGCGCGCCGGAGGGCGGGATCAGCCAGGACGTGTACACCCTCGCGCTGCTCGCCCGGTTCGTCACGGTGCTGGCGCTGGCGGTGCTGGTGGTGTGGGACGTCCTGCGCCCGTCCGGCGACATCGTGCGGACGGGCGGCGAGGACGATCCGGCGGGCGGGGTGCTCGACGGCGCGGACGACGTCGTGTCGCTCCGCCGGTGGCGCGGCGCCCGGCACCTCGCGGCCGACCCGGCCTGACGCCGGACCGGTCTCGGAGCAGGGACGCCGCGCAGGGTCAGCGGCGCAGCGCGGCGATGAACCACTCGAACACCGGGACCAGCGAGGGCGGGACGGGCCAGCCGTTGATCACGGCGAGGAGCTGCCAGTACCGCTCGGCGCGCCGGTCGCTGCCGACCTCGAGGCGGTGCAGCAGCCGCGCGCGGAACTCCGGGCCGTCCGGCTCGCCGAACGCGTCCGCGTAGGCGGCGGCGAGGTCGTCGACGACGGGCCGGGCGGCCTCCGACGCGGGGTCGATGCCTGCGGCGATCGCCGCGCTCGCCTTCTCGACCGTGATCTCCGTCAGGCCGGGCCAGCCCTCCTGCGCGGCGCCGCGCGCGGACTCCTCGGCCTGGAACTCCGCCATCCGCCGGACCGAGGCCCGGAAGCCGGGGTCGCCGACCAGCTCGGCGAGCTCCACCCACGCGTCGACCTGCTCGGGTGACGGGTCGTCGGGCAGCTCCGGCAGCGTCGCCCGCATCTTCGCGGCGAACCCGGGGTTCACCTCCAGCCCGGCGAACGTCTCGTCGATGAAGCCGGTGATGATCCGGTTGCGTTCCTCGTCGGACAGCTTGGCGAGCTTGTGCATCAGCTGGACCTCCTCTGGGGCGGAACCGCGCTTCGCCACCGCGCGCAGCACGGCCCGGCGCAGCCGGAGCGTGCGGATCTGCGCGTCGAGCGCCTCGGCGTGCGTCGCCGCGACGTCCCCGACGGTGACCTCGCGGGCCAGCACCCGCCGCACGGTGTCGAGGTCGATGCCGAGGTCGCGCAGCGTGCGGACGAGGTCGAGGCGGGTGGCGGCCGCGATGTCGTAGAGCCGGTAGCCGGCCGGCGACCGGTCGGTCGGCGGCACCACACCGGAGTCGGAGTAGAACCGGATGGTCCGGACCGGGAGGCCGGTCCGCCGGGCCAGTTCCCCGATCGTGTACAGGGTGTCGCCGTCCATGTCCTCCACCTTGCGGGCTCCAGTCGGTGGAGACTCAAGCCCGTCCGCGCCGCGTCCGCGAACCCGCAACGCCGGGGCCCGGGAGAGTGTGACGGGAGAGCATGCGCAGAGAGCGCGCGGGGAGGCCGCGCGCGCTCTCTGCCGGTGGATCGGTCAGCCGGTGTGGGACGGGTCGGCGATGACCGGGGTGGTGCCCTCGCGGCGGGCGCGCCGGGCGTCCTGGACGAACTCCTTGGTGAAGAGCGCGGACAGGGTCGCGACGCCGCCGCGGTGCACGCGCATCTCGCCGTGCTTGATCTCGCCGGTGATCCGGATCCGGCGGCCGCCGCCGTTCTCCCCGGTCCAGTCCTTGACCCGGCCGCGGCCGGTGTAGCGCAGGTCCCAGTGGTCGATCTCGGCGTCCTGCGGGACGAGCAGCTTGACCATCGAGTGGTCGATCCCGACCTCGATCTCGATGTCGCCGTCGGGGATGTGCGGCGAGCGCAGGTCGAGGACGGCCGAGGCGCGGCGGGCGCGCACCTCGAAGCGGCGCGCGTCCGTCCAGTGGCCGAGCTTCTTGACGGCGCCGTAGTAGGCGTGGACGCGCTCGGCGGCGGTCCGGTCGGCGGTGGTGTCGGCGGCGGTGGTGTCGTCGGTCGTGGTGGTCGGCGTGGTGTTCATCTCAGGCTTCCTTCGCGGAATCGGGCAACTACCTCGCTCTGAGAGTTGCTCTTTGAAAGAGTCTCTCTACTTACGAGAGAATAGGGCAGAGGTCGGCGCGCGTCAAGCGCTGCGACGGCCGCATCCTGGCGGCCGGGCATCGCGCCAGGTCGGCCGGAGACGCGAGGGATCGCCGCGACGATTGCGGCGACTTGAGGATTTCGTAGGGGAATGCCGGGGATGATCGCGGCCGGTGGGGGCGAGCGGCCCCGGGACGTCCCGCGCGCGCGGGAAGATGGCTACCGGGAGACGACGTGAACGCGAATCGAGCACTGGACGAGCTGCTCGCCGGACGGCTGCGGCCGGGCGTCTACCAGTGGCGGACGCCCGCCGTCCCCGGCGCCGTCGGCGACACGTCCTGGATGGAACGGGCCGAGGAGGCGGGCTGGCACGCCGTCCACCTGGACGGCCGCCGCGCTCCCGGCAAGGACGCGTTCCTGCGGCTCTGCGCGGAGGCCTTCGAGTTCCCCGACTGGTTCGGCGGCAACTGGGACGCCCTGGAGGACTGCCTCTCCGACCTGTCCTGGACGCCCGCCAAGAGCGGCTACCTCGTCCTCTACGAGTCGTGGGCGGAGCTCGCCGACGCCGACCAGGGCGCCTTCCGGACCGTCCTGGACGTCCTCGGAGGCGCGGTCAAGGCGTGGCGGGACACCCCCACGCCCATGGTGGTGCTGCTGGCGAGCGTGGGCGTGGAGGTCGCGGGCGTCCCCCGGCTCGCGTTCTAGCCGGGGGCGCGCCCTAGTACGTCGTGCCGGTCGTCGCGGCGCTGCCGAACATGATCGCCCACAGCCAGACGTAGAAGATCCAGAAGATCGCCCAGCCGGCGGTGACGATGTAGCCGAGGATCAGGCCGGCGACGGCCATCCCCGAGCCCTCCTCGCGCGTCCGCTTGATCTGGCTCTGCGCGACGTGCCCGAAGATGATCGCGAGGACGGACGTCAGGCCGCAGCTGACGAAGCCGACCAGGCCCAGCACCATCGACGCGGTCGCCATGCCGTTGGTGCCGCGGGAGGCCGGCGCGCCGCCGCTGTAGTAGTGGTGCTGGACGGGCGGCTGCGAGTACGGCTGGGGAGCGTAGGGGTCGTTCGACCCGTAGCCGTAGGGATCGTACGGGGGCTGGGCCATGGGGGGCTCCCGATCGGTTCGCGCGCCCGCCGCCGAGAGGACGCGCGTGCGCTGATGGGCTGGGGTTCCGGATTATGCCAGTGTGACGTGCCATCGCGAGTTTGTCGCCATGCCGGTCGTCACTGGGTTGGATGCCGGGAGCGCCGTCCGGGTTCCCTGGGTGGCCTGATCTTGCCAGCCGGGGTCAGACCTTGTCGCGCAGCCAGGAGATGTCGCCGGCCTGCCCGGCCGCGGGCGTCTCCACCACGACCGGCGCGTCCGCGGCCCGCACGACGGCGAGGATCAGCTCGGGGTCGATGCTGCCGCTGCCGAGGTTGGCGTGCCGGTCGGCGCCGGAGCCGAACGCGTCCCGGCTGTCGTTGCAGTGCACGAGATCGATGCGGCCGGTTATGGCCTTGATCCGGTCGACGGCGTCGACCAGCTCCTCGCCGGCGGCGTGCGCGTGGCAGGTGTCGAGGCAGAAGCCGACCTTGTCGTCCAGCCCCGGGACGCCGGACAGCACCTCCCACAGGCGGGCGATCCGGTCGAACTTGCGGGCCATGGCGTTGCCGCCGCCCGCGGTGTTCTCGATGAGCACCGGGATCGGGCACTCGGTGCGCTCGAACACCTTGCGCCAGTTCTCGAAGCCGGTCTCGGGGTCGTCGTCCTTCAGCACGTGCCCGCCGTGCACGATCAGGCCCTTCGCGCCGATCGACGCGGCCGCCTCGAGCTGCTGCGCGAGGTTCTTGCGGCTCGGGATCCGGATCCGGTTGTTGGACGTCGCGACGTTGATCGTGTAGGGGGCGTGCACGTAGACGTCCACGCCGGAGCCCTCCAGCGCCTCGACGCCCTCCGGCAGGACGGGCTTCTTCCAGCCCTGCGGGTCGCCGAGGAAGAACTGGACGACGTCGGCTCCGACCGCGCGGGCGTTGTCGAGCGGGTTGGTCTGGTCGACGTGGGCTCCGATGCGCATGGCACCGAGGTTAGCCGCGCCCTCCGACGTTTCGCCCCGCAACGCGCTCCACGGCCCGGGCGGTGCGGTCAGATCGAGAAGCCGCCGTGGCTGATCGCGAAGCCGGCGCCGACGAACGAGCCCACCATGCCGATGACGTTCAGCCACCGCTCGTTGGTCGTCGCCGAGATCATCTGCGAGACGAGCGCGAGCGGCAGGCCGATGACGCCGACCAGCAGGCCGACGAAGTGGGCCGCGGGAACGCCCCCGCCGAGGACGAGCGCGGCGATCCCGAGGGTGAACGCCAGGACGGCGAGGACGTCCTGGAGCCGGTGGCTCTCGGGCTCGGCCCGGCTCCCGGTGGTCGCGTGCCCAGTGCCGGCTACCTGCTCAGGCATCCGGACCTCCTCACTTCGTGGTGCCCCGCGCGGGACGCATGGTGAGCGCGGGACCGGACGGACCATGTGCGTAAAGGAATGCCCAGCGGACGGGAAGATCAACCGGGGCGGGCGCTCGGAAATGTCGGTGCCACCCGGTACGGTCGAACATGGATTCGAGAACACCGGCCGGGATCCGGGGGGACGCCGGGTCCGGGAGGAGCACACCGTGAGGGAGAGCGTGCCGGCCCGCGCGGGCCGGGGAGCGGAGGCGAGGCGATGAACTCCAGCGAACTCGGGGTCATCGGCGACGCGGAGCTCGTCGAGGAGCTGTCCATGCTGACGACCCAGACGGCCCGGATGCGGGCCAGGATGGCCGACATCATGGCGGAGCTGGAGCGGCGGCGCCGCAGCAGCCCCGGCCATCCGGCCGCCCGGCGCTAGCCGCCGCACCGTCCCCCGGGTCCGGCGCGGTCCCTGGGCCCCGCACGGTCCCTGGGTCCGCACGGTTCCCGGGGCCGGCACGGTTCCCGGGCCCCTCGGGGCTCCCGGCCGACCCGGAACCGGCTCGTACGCTGCCGACTGTTGGTAGCCTGTACCGGTCCCGCGGCAGGTGCGCCCGGCGAATCCGGGTCCGGCGCGGCCGCGGGGGACGCAAGAGCCCTCCTGTCACGGAGAGACCGTGACCGCCAGTCCAGAGGAGGTAGGGACACAGCATGCGTCGATACGAACTGATGGCGATCCTCGACCCCGGCATCGACGAGCGCACCGCGAACGCGGCGCTCGACCCGTTCCTGAAGGTCGTCAAGGACGGCGGCGGCAGCGTCGAGAAGGTCGACGTCTGGGGCCGGCGGCGCCTGGCGTACGACATCCAGAAGAAGTCCGAAGGCATCTACGCGGTGGTCGACCTGTCGGCTGAGCCTGCCACGGTCAAGGAGCTCGACCGGCAGCTCAACCTGAGCGAGTCGATCCTCCGTACCAAGGTCATCCGCCCCGAGGTCCACTGAGCCCGGCTCAGCCCTCACACCAGCCGGAGCGAGCCCCATGGCAGGCGACACCGTAATCACGATCGTCGGGAACCTCGTCGAGGACCCGAACCTGCGCTTCACCCCCAGCGGCCAGGCGGTCGCGTCCTTCCGCATCGCGTCGACGCCGCGGTTCTTCGACCGCCAGTCGAACGACTGGAAGGACGGCGAGGCGCTCTTCCTCACCTGCAACGTCTGGCGGCAGGCCGCCGAGAACTGCGCGGAGACCCTGCAGCGCGGCATGCGGGTGATCGTGCAGGGGCGGCTCAAGCAGCGCTCGTACGAGACCCGCGAGGGTGAGAAGCGCACCGTCTTCGAGATCGAGGTCGACGAGGTCGGCCCGTCGCTGCGCAACGCCACCGCCAAGGTCAACAAGACCCAGCGGCAGGGCGGTGGCGGCGGCTTCGGAGGCGGCGGCCAGGGCGGCGGCGGCTTCGGCGGCGGCGGTGGCCAGGGCGGCGGTTTCGGTGACGGCGGCCAGGGTGGCGGCGGCGGCTTCGGAGGCGGCGGCCAGCAGGGCGGCCAGGCCAACGACCCCTGGGCCACCGGCGGCGGCGGTGGGGGCGGCGGCTTCTCCGACGACCCGCCCTTCTAACCGCACAGCAAGACCAACGACATTTCCACGTCCATTCCCGCGTGAGCGGGGCTCTCTCTAAGGAGCACCACGATGGCGAAGCCACCTCCCCGCAAGCCGAAGAAGAAGGTTTGCGTTTTCTGCCAGGAGAAGATCTCCTACGTCGACTACAAGGACACGGGCCTGCTGCGGAAGTTCATCTCCGACCGCGGCAAGATCCGTGCCCGGCGGGTGACCGGCAACTGCACCCAGCACCAGCGGGACGTCGCCACGGCGATCAAGAACGCCCGCGAGATGGCGCTGCTGCCGTACACCAGCACCGCGCGCTGAGGCCGGGGGTAACGATCATGAAGCTCATCCTGACCCAGCAGGTCTCCGGGCTCGGCGAGCCCGGCGACGTCATCGAGGTCCGCGACGGCTACGGCCGCAACTACCTCGTCCCGCGCGGGTTCGCCATCCAGTGGACCCGGGGCGCCGAGAAGCAGATCGACTCGATCAAGAAGGCGCGCGCGGCCCGCGAGATCGCGACCGTCGAGCACGCCAAGGAGGTCGCCGGCCAGCTGGCGGCGCTGCGGGTGACGCTGCGCACCCGCACCGGCAGCAACGGCCGCCTGTTCGGCGCCGTGACCGCCGCGGACATCGCCGAGGCGGTGCGCGCGGCCGACGGCCCCGAGCTGGACCGCCGCCGGATCGAGATCGGCAACCCGATCAAGACCGTCGGCACCCACCGCGTCAGCGTGCGGCTGCACAGCGACGTCAACGCCACGATCGACGTCAACGTCGTCGAGGCCTGAGGTCCGCCTGAGGCCTGAGGCCTCCGCCCGAGGGCGGAGGCCGGCGGCCTGAGAGGGGCCGCGCCGCTCCGGCGGCGCACGCGTTCAGGACGACCCTCGCGTACCGGGATCAACCCGGACGCGGGGGTCGTTCTGCGTTCGGCGCGGCCCCCGTTTCCGGTCCGAGTCGCCTCTTGTCCCCGCAATCTCTTGCACAAGAACAGGGCTGGCACGTCCCGGATCTCTCTGGGTTTCATGTGAAACGTCCCTGAACCGCCCGGTGTTTGGGTGATCGTCTGAGCGGCCATTACGTTCCGTGATCAGATCATCGCGGGGCGAAGGGGGACGGTGTTGATCGCGCAATCGGGGGACGGCGCGGCCGGCCGGGAACGCGACGGGACGGCCGTGACGCGGCGGTCGGTGATCGGCGGCGTGGTGGGCGCGGGGCTGCTGGAGGTGCTGGCGTTCGGCTCGCCGTTCGGCGGCAGGGCGACGGCGGACGGCGTTCCGGCGGGCCCGGACCTGGACGGCGTGACGGGCACGGTGCCGCCCGACCCGGCGGCCGGCCGCCTGCTAGACGAGCAGGCGCCCCTGTTCACGGCCGACGCACCGCGCGTCTACTCGCGCGCGCAGTGGAAGGCGCGGCCCCCCAAGCGTCCGGCCAAGGTCCTGGACCGCGCGCCCGACCACATCGTGGTGCACCACACCGACACGGGGAACTCCACCGACTACTCGGTCGGGCACGCGTTCAGCCTGTCCCGCTACATCCAGAACTTCCACATGGACAAGCGCGGCTGGGACGACAGCGGCCAGCAGCTCACGATCAGCCGGGGCGGCGTCGTGATGGAGGGCCGCAACCGGAGCCTGGCGTCGATCCGGTCCGGTGACCTGGCGGTGGGCGCCCAGGTGCTGCACAACAACGAGCACACCCTCGGGATCGAGAACGAGGGCAACTACATGAGGACGGCGGTCCCGGGCCGCCTGTGGGCCTCCTTGATGGAGGTGTGCGTGTGGCTCTGCCGGGAGTACGACCTCGATCCGGGCGAGGCCATCGTCGGGCACCGCGACTACAACGAGACCTCGTGTCCGGGTGATGTGCTGTACTCGCGGCTGCCGGCGCTGCGCAGGGCGGTCGCGGACCGGCTGGAGGGGTCGTCGGCGGCGCCGAAGCCGAAGGGCAAGCCCAAGGGGAAGCCGAAGGGCAAGCCCAAGGCTCCGCCGAAGCCGGACGGCGGGCAGGACTACGGGAACCCGAACCAGTACTACCAGGGCGACGGCGACTGGCCGGGGCTGCTGAACCTGAACTGGTGATCCGGCGGGGCCGCCCGCGCCCTGCCGGTCACGTCTCGCCGGCGGTCAGGTCTTGCCGCCGGTCACGTCTCGGGGGTGGTGTAGCGGGTGCGGCGGCGGGCGATCTCGGGGTCGATGCCCTCGACGAGCGACCAGATGCCGGCGACGCGTTCCACCAGCGTCTCGGGCGGCAGCCCGGCCAGGCCCTCCGCCGCCAGGTCGTCGATCGCCTGCGTGAGCCGGGCCATCCGCTCACCGTGGGTGGAACACATGTTCGAATAGTAGCGAGTGGGGCGGGGGAGGCGCGTGGGCTTCCGGAAATCCCCGGCCCCCGCCCGCGCGCCGGCCGTTCCCGCTCCCGGCCTCAGGCCACCGGGACCCGGGCGGCGCCGTACCAGCGGGTCAGCGCGTCCTCCAGCGGCGCCGGGTCGTCGGACGTCCACGCGACGAACCCGTCCGCCCGCACCAGGATCGACGCGCCGGGCGCCAGTTCGGACGTCCCGGCCACCACGTCGACGCGGCCCGCCCAGCCCGCCGCGACCGCGGCGTGCGCCTCGTCCGCGACGATGACGAGCCCGCACCCCGTCCGCTGCAGGTCGGCGAGCCGCACGTCGCCCTCGGGCGTCCGGACGGACGTGTCCGGCGCGTAGCAGCGGCCGACGAGGTCCTGCGCCGAGCCGAGGTCGTACCGGACGTCCGATCCGGTGATGAGGCCGGTGAGGTACCGGTTCGCGCCGTCGTGGTCGAGCATCCGGGTGAAGATCTCGCGCAGCGCGTCCACGTGCGGGCCCGGCCGCATCAGCGCCACCTGCGCGCGCGTGTTGTCGAGCACCCGCGCCGCGACGGGCCGCCGCTCCTCGGTGTAGGTGTCGAGCAGGGCGTCCGGCGCGTCGCCGCGCGCCACCAGCGCCAGCTTCCAGCCGAGGTTCACCGCGTCACCGATGCCGAGCAGGAGCCCCTGGCCGCCGAACGGCGAGTGCACGTGCGCGGCGTCTCCGGCCAGCAGCACGCGGCCGTCGCGGTAGGTGTCGGCGAGCCGCGCGTTGTCGGTGAACCGGGTGAGGGACGCCGCCGACCTCAGCGTGACGTCCGTCCCGGTGATGCGCCGTGCGGCGGCCTGCACCTCGTCCAGGGTGACGGGCGCGTCGCGGTCGGCGGGCGGGCCGTCGAACTCCACCATGAGCAGCCGCCCGGGCACCGGGCCGTTGACCAGCAGGCCGCCGGGGTAGCGGTTCCAGCCGCGCGGGGCGAAGTCCGGGTCGTCCGTCTCGCAGAGCGCCTGGTAGCCGGTGATGATCCCGTCCGTGCCGGGGAAGGCGAACCCGCCGAGCTTGCGGACCCGGCTGCGGCCGCCGTCGGCGCCCGCCAGGTGCCCGGCGCGCAGTTCGTACCGGCCGTCCGGGCCGTCGACGGTGAGCGTGACGTCCGTGCCGTCTTGCTCGTAGGCGACCAGTTCGTGGCGGCGGCGGATCTCGGCGCCCAGCTCGGCGGCGTGCTCGGCGAGCACCTCCTCCAGCCTGTCCTGCGGGATGATCGTGAACCCGGCCGTCGCGTAGGGCGCCTCGCGCAGCGCCCAGATGCCCGCGAAGTGGCCCTGAGCGGCCGGTCCACCGCCCTTGCCGCCGCGCTGGGCGGGCTTCCCGAGCGCGGCCATGATCGACTCCTGGACGCGCGCGATGGCGCCGCCGAGGCCGCGCCGGTCGAGCATCTCGGCGGCGCGCCCGTGGATCGCACCGGCCTTCGCGCGCCGGTCCACCTCGGCGAGCCGTTCCAGGACGATCACCTCCACGCCGTGCGTCCGCAGCTCGACGGCCAGGGCGAGGCCGGCCGGTCCCGCGCCGGCGATGACGACCTCGGTGTGCTGCCGCTCCATGGCGACCTCCTTAACGCCGTTAAATTTAACAGCGTTAAGCATCGCTTTAACGCTGTTAAGCTGTCAACCCCGGAGCGAGAGGACCCCGATGAAGCTGGAGCGGGACGAGATCGTCCGCACCGCGATCCGCCTGCTGGACGAGGTCGGACTGGACGGCCTGAGCCTGCGCCGGCTGGCCCGCGAACTGCACGTCCAGGCGCCCGCGCTCTACTGGCACTTCGCGAGCAAGCAGGAGCTCCTCGACCAGATGGTCACCGCCATGGCCGCCGAGGGCTACGGGCCGGACGCCCCCGCCCCGGGCCAGCCGTGGGACGACTGGCTCGCCGGCCGCGCCCGGGCACTGCGCGACGGATACCGCGCCCACCGCGACGCCGTCCGCCTCGCCGCCGGCAGCCGTCCCACCGCCGACCGGGCGCCCGCCGTCGAGGGCATGCTCCGCGCCCTGTGCGACGCCGGGTTCACGCCCGGCGAGGCGCTGCTCAACCTGCTCGTCATCACCGACTACGTCGGCGGCGCCGTCCTCGAGGAGCAGGCAGGGCTCGGCCGCGACGACGACGGGCTCGAACGCCTCCAAGGCGCGCCGGCCGCCGACGGCCTGCTCGGCGCGGCCGTCGCCGAGGTCCAAGGACCGGACGACGCGTTCGAGTACGGGCTGGGCCTGCTCATCGACGGCATGCGCGCGCGCCTCGCCGCCCGTGGGACGGCTACCGGACGGCGCCCGTCACCATCCACCGGTCGCCCCGCGCCCGCAGGCCCAGCGTGACCATCCGCGTCGCCATCCACAGCCCGATCGCCGCCCACAGCCCCACGATCCCCGCGTCCGCCCCGTACAGCAGCAGCGCCGCGGGAAGGAACACGACCGTCGCGACCAGCGTCGTCACCGCCAGATAGGCGCCGTCGCCCGCCCCGATGAGGATCCCGTCCAGGACGAACACCACCCCCGCGACCGGCTGCAGCACCGCCACCAGCACCAGCGACACCAGCAGCAGATGCCGGACGTCGCCGTCGGAGGTGAACAGGTCCGGCAGCCACGGCCGCACCGCGAGCACGGCCAGCCCGAACACCACCCCGCACACCACGCCCCAGCCCACCATCCGGCGGGTCACGGCGCGGGTTCCGGACACGTCCGCGGCGCCCAGGTACCGTCCGGTGATCGCCTGGCCGGCGATCGCGATCGCGTCCAGCGCGAACGCCAGCAGCGTCCACACCTGGAACCCGACCTGGTACGCGGCGATCTCCGCGTCGCCCATCCGGGCGGCGATCGAGGTCCCGACGATCAGCACGATCCGCAGCGCCGCCGTCCGCAGCAGCAGCCCGAAACCGGCCGTCGCGGACGTCCGCAACCCGGCCCAGTCCGGGCGGACCGGCGCGCCCTCCCGCCGCGCCGCGCGCAGCACCACCGCCACGTACACCGCCGCGCTGCCGGTCTGCGCGAGCACCGTGCCCCACGCCGACCCGGCGATCCCCCACCCGAGGACCAGCACGAACACCGCGTTGAGCAGCAGGTTCAGCGTGAACCCGCCGATCGAGACGGCCAGCGGTGTCCGGGTGTCCTGCAGGCCGCGCAGCACGCCCGTCCCGGCCAGCACCACCAGCATCGAAGGGATCCCGAACAGGCTGATCCGCAGGTACGTCCCCGCGAACGGCGCCACCGCGGCGGACGCGCCGAACGCGTCCACGATCGGCGGGATCAGCGGCCAGCCCGCCGCGATCAGCACCGCGCCGATCGCGACCGCCAGCCACATCCCGTCGATGCCCTGCCGGACCGCCGCCCGCCGGTCTCCCGCGCCGATCTGCCGCGCGACGCCCGCCGTCGTGCCGTAGGCGAGGAAGACGCACAGGTAGACCAGCGTGTTCAGGGCCTGCCCGGCGACGCCGAGCCCGCCGAGCTGCGCCGTCCCGAGGTGCCCGACGATCGCCGAGTCGGACAGCAGGAACAGCGGTTCCGCCACGAGGGCGCCGAACGCCGGCACCGCCAGCCGCAGGATCTCGCGGTCATGCCGGCTCGCCCGGAACCTCACCATGCGCACTCCGGCCTCTGTAACTCTTCAAAGAAGTTCACACCTTACAGCACCCGGATCGGCCGACTTTCTCTCCCCCACACCCGGTGGACGACGTTTTCGCAGCTCACGACCGTACCGGTAAAGCAGCGAACGAAGTTTCCCCAGAGTTGTCCACAGGTCGTGCACAACGTGTCCCGCGTGTCTGCACAGGTATTCCACAGGTTCCTCCACAGGACGCTTTGCCCCCGCCCGCGTGGGCTCGCGAGAATGTCGGACGCCTGAGGTAGACGTGATGAGGAACGGCCGGCGATGGGCGGACGGGGCGCCCGGCGGCCGGGAGGAAGGGGGTGCGCCAGGTGAGCGTGACCGAGCTCGGACCGCACGAGCAGGAGTTCGAACGCACCCCACCGCACGACATCGCGGCCGAGCAGGGCGTCCTCGGCGGCATGCTGCTCTCCCAGGACGCCATCGCCGAGGTCGTCGAGGTGCTCCGCACCCAGGACTTCTACCGCCCCGCGCACCAGATCATCTACGACATCGTCCTCGACCTGTACGGCCGCGGCGACCCCGCCGACGCCGTCACCGTCGCCGGCGAGCTCACCAAGCGCGGCGAGATCGGCCGCATCGGCGGCGCCCCGTACCTGCACACGCTCATCTCCTCGGTGCCCACCGCCGCCAACGCCGGCTACTACGCCAAGATCGTCCACGAGCGCTCGGTGCTGCGCCGCCTCGTGGAGACCGGCACCCGCATCGTCCAGATGGGCTACGCCGCCGACGGCGCCGACGCCGACGAGGTCCTCGACCGCGCCCAGGCCGAGGTCTTCGCCATCGCCGAGAAGCGCGCCGGCGAGGACTACGTCCCGCTCAGCGAGATCATGCCCGGCGCCCTCGACGAGATCGAGGCGATCGGCAGCCGCGGCGGCCAGATGGTCGGCTGCCCCACCGGCTTCGCCGACCTCGACGCCCTCACCAATGGCCTGCACCCCGGCCAGATGATCGTCGTCGCCGCCCGCCCCGCGATGGGAAAGGCGCTAGAGCTGGGCACGCCGCTCCCGACTCCCACCGGCTGGACGACGATGGGCGAGGTCAAGGTCGGCGACCGGCTCATCGGGGCCGACGGCAGGCCCACCCGCGTCGTCGCGGCGACCGAGGTGATGCACGGCCGCCCCTGCTATGAGGTCGAGTTCTCCGACGGAGAGGTCATCGTCGCCGACGCCGAGCACCAGTGGCGCACCATCACCGACGACGGGCACGGCGCGTTCTTCACGGCGCGCGCGCACGGCACCGGAACGGCCGAGCACCCCGCACCTCGGGACGGAACACCGCCCACCGGCTGGGGTCCGCACGCCCGGCACGGCGCGGCCCCGCGCCGCAGGGCCGCCGCGCACCTCACCGCCCGCACCCCTGTCCCGGTCGGCGCCGCCGTGACTCCGTGGGCCGCCCAGGTCATCGTGGAGGCGGCCCGCCACAGCGGCACCGCCTGCCGCGACCGCCGCGCCGGCGCGCGCGCGGGCGGCCCGTCAGGGCGGGCCCGGATCCGGACGACCGAGGAGATCTTCTCCGGCCTGCGCCGCGGCGCGCGCCACGCCGTCGAGGTCGCCGCCGCGTTCGACCTGCCCGACGCCGACCTGCCCGTCGACCCGTACGTCCTCGGCGTGTGGCTCGGCGCGGGCGAGGACGGCGACGGCCGCATCACCTGCCTCGACGGGGCCGTCATCGCCCAGATCGAGCTGACCGGCCAGCCGGTCGTCCCCGAACCCCTCCCGGGCTGCTACGCCCTGCCCGGCATCGACGGCCGGCTCGCCGCCCTCGGCCTGCTGGACGGCAGGCACGTCCCCGCCGCCTACCTGCGGGCGTCCTCCGCCCAGCGGCGCGCGCTGCTGGCCGGGCTGCTCGACGTGTGCGGCAAGACGTCCCCGGCCGGGCGCGTCGACGTCGCCCTCCCGTCCGCGCGGCTCGCCGCGGGGATCCGTGAACTCCTCGCCGGCCTCGGCCACCTCGCCGCCCTCGACCCGCGCGACGAGCCGGTGCACCACGTCGCCTTCACCCCGCACGAGCCGGTGTTCCGGGCCCGCCGCGAGGCCGACCGGCACCGCCCGGCGCGGGTGCGGTACATCGTGGACGTGCGGCCGGTCCCGAGCGTGCCGGTGCGGTGCGTCCAGGTCGACAACCCCGACCACATGTACCTCGCCGGACGGTCCTGCATCCCGACGCACAACTCGACGCTCGCGCTCGACTTCGCCCGCGCCGCGTCCATCAAGCACGGCCTGACCTCGGCGTTCTTCAGCCTGGAGATGGGCCGCAACGAGATCACGATGCGGCTGCTGTCGGCGGAGGCGCGCGTGGCGCTGCACGCGATGCGGTCCGGCACCATGCAGGACGAGGACTGGACGCGCCTCGCCCGCCGGATGAGCGAGGTCGCCGAGGCGCCGCTGTTCATCGACGACTCGCCGAACATGTCGATGATGGAGATCCGGGCGAAGTGCCGGCGGCTGAAGCAGCAGCACGACCTCCGCCTGGTGATCATCGACTACCTGCAGCTGATGACGTCCGGCAAGCGGGTCGAGAGCCGCCAGGTCGAGGTGTCGGAGTTCTCCCGTTCGCTGAAACTGCTCGCCAAGGAGCTGGGCGTCCCCGTCATCGCGCTCTCGCAGCTCAACCGTGGTCCGGAACAGCGAACCGACAAAAAGCCCATGGTGTCCGACCTGCGCGAATCGGGATCCATCGAACAGGACGCGGACATGGTGATCCTGCTGCACCGCGAGGACGCCTACGAGAAGGAGTCGCCCCGCGCCGGCGAGGCCGACCTGATCGTCGCAAAGCACCGCAACGGCCCGACCGCCACGGTGACGGTCGCCTTCCAGGGCCACTACAGCCGCTTCGTCGACATGGCCCAGTAGCCCACGAACGGGCCTCTCGTTACGGGCCGGCCGAGGTGACGCACCTGGAGCTGTTCGTCCGGCCCAACGTCCCTGACGTGGCCGCGCACCTGCTGAAGCAGGACGTCATCTTCGTGTCCGGCGGCAGCATGGTGAACCTGCTGGCCGTCTGGCGCCCCGCGTCGGACGCGCTACCGGCAGGCCGTTGCCGACGGACTTGTGCTCAGTGGCGGCTGCGATGCTGCGGACGTGTCCCCATGGAACCTGGAAGCCCTTGCCCAGGCGCTTCGAGCAAGTTGGGCCGCCGACACATGCTCGCCGGACGACCTCGCCCGCGCCGGCTGGCGCCCTGACAACCCTGCCTGGGGTCATTGCGACATCGCGGCCCTGGTCGTACACGACGTCTTCGGCGGCGAGTTCATGGTCGGTGAGGTCCACCATGGTGAAGAGCGGCAGGGGTACCACTGGTGGAATCGGTTGCCGAGCGGGGTGCAGCTTGATCTGACGCGGGAGCAGTTCCGGGATGGCCAGATCGTCACCGCTGGGCGGGTCGTCGAGCGTCCGCCAGGGCCTCTGCCGCGGCGTCACGAGGAGTACCTGCTGCTGAGCGGGCGCGTTGCCGCACATCTTGGACGGCCACCGGAACCACCGGGGGCATGACGGGCGGCGGGGTGGACGGCGCGGTCTTAGTGCCGGGCTTCAGTAGGGGACGTTGATTCCGGCGGTGCGCAGTTCGGCCAGTGCCATGGAGAGGCACTGGTCGGGGGTGGCGCCGTCGGCGCGGATGCCGTGTGGCAGGGGGCCGCCGCTCGCGGCGAAGGTCCAGGAGGGGCGGTTTTCGGCGAGGCGGTCGGCGTCCACTCTGAGGGTGGCGTGGACGCCCTGTTCGGCGAGCCATTCCAGGATGGGCAGGGCGGCGTCCTCGATGCCGTCCTGCGTCTTCGGCCATCGGTGCTTGCGCGTCGCCACGCAACGACCCTAGGTTGCGTGAACTTGGGTGGGGGTTGGGGGCGTCCATTTGGGGGTGCGGTGGGTGTGCGTGGTGGTGGCCGTGGTCGCGGCGGTGGTGGGCGGCGTCGGGCTGGGGACGGCGGACCGGGGGATCGAGCGGCGGTCGGCGGTGGTGTCCGGGGTGCCGGTCGAGGTGGTGCGGCCGGACGGGGCGGCAGGGCGGCTGCCGGGGGTGGTGGTCGCGCATGGGCTGTCGGCGAGCATGCAGCTCATGCGGGGTTTCGCGGACACGCTGGCGAGGCGGGGGTACGTGGTCGAGCTGGTCGACCTGGCGGGCGGGGGCGCAAATACCGAGCGGCTGCCGGACCTGGGGGACGGGCCGGCGGCGGACGCGCGGCTGGACCGGGACCTGGACGTCGCGGTGCGGCATCTGCGGGCCGTGCCGGGCGTGGACGGGATCGGGCTTCTCGGGCATTCGATGGGCGCGGCCGCCGTGGTGCGTTACGCGAGCGCGCATCCGGATGTGGCGGCGACGGTGGCGATCTCGCAGGGGACGATGCCGTTCAGCGCGTCGGGTCCGCGGGATCTGCTGCTGGTCGCGGGCGGGTTGGAGTTCGCCGGCTACCGCGAGGGGGCGGTGGAGGGGGTGCGGGCGGCCTATCCGCGGGGGCGGACGGGGGTCACGTACGGGGACGCGGCGGCGGGGACGGCGCGGCGGGCGGTCATCGTGGGCGGCGCCGAGCATGTGGGGGTGCTCTTCCAGCCGCGCACCCATCGTGAGGTCGCGACCTGGTTCGATCGGGCGTTCGGGCGTGGGGGCCGGGTGTCCGGTGTCGGGGTCCGGCCTTTCCAGCGGGCGGGTTCGGCGATGCTGCTGCATCTGGCGGCGGTGTTGAGCTTCGCGGTGGTCGCGTCGGCGCTTCTAGGACGGCCTGGTGATGAGCGCGGCGCGCGCGCGAAGGTTCCTTTGGCGCTTGCGCTGGGAGTTCCGGTGGGGGCCGTTCTGGCGGCGGTCGCGGTCGTCGGGGTGATCCCGCGAGGGGTGCTTCCAGTGGGGATCGCGGGGCCGTTGGCCGGGTTCTTCGGTGTTGTCGGTCTGTTGTGCGGCGCGGTGTCGTGGCGGCGGGACGAGGGCGGTGGGAAGCGGACTGCCGTGTCCGCCGTCGTGCTGGTGGCGTTGACCGTGGTGTCGTTCGCCGTGCCCGCCCAGCTGGGCTGGGCGCACGCCGTTCCGGTGGGGCCGAGGGTGTGGGCGCTGCTGCCGGTCGCCGTGTGCGCGATGGTGTTCTTCGCCGGGATCGAGCTGCTGTGCGGCGGGTACAGCGCGCGCGCCGCCGCGTTGATCCACGCTTGGACGGCGGCGGGTGCGCTGGCGGGGCTGGGGCTCGCCGCGGTCCTCGGGCTGGTGTCGTGGCTGGTGCTGCTGGTGGCGCCGCTGATCGCCGGGCTGCTGGTCTGGCAGGGCGTCCAGGCGGCGGCGCTGCGGGCGCTGCGGGCGCCGGTGTGGGTGACGGCGCTGGTCGGCGGTGTGCTGCTGGCCTGGCCGATCGCCGTGACGATGCCGATCGGCTGAGCCGGCGTCAGGCCCGGTTCCGCGCGTGGTGGTCGGTGACGCGGGTGAGCAGCTCGGTGAGCTGGGCGCGTTCGGGCGGGGACAGCGGCGCGAGCAGCTCGTCCTGGATGCCGGCGAGGACGCGGTCGAGTTCGTGCAGGTGGCGGCGGCCGGCGGGGGTGATCGTGATGATGTTGCGGCGCCGGTCGGCGGGGTCGGGGGCGCGCTCGACGAGCTTCTTGCCGGCCATCTGGTTGAGCGCGGCGACGACGTCGCTGCGGTCGATGGCGGCGCGGCGGCCGAGGTCGGCCTGGCTGGCGGGGCCGTACTCCTCGAGGGTGGCGAGCAGGCGGTAGTGGTAGCCGCGGGCGCCGGCGGCGGCGAAGCCGTCGGCGACGAGCCGGTGGCTGTGCGCGGACGCCTGGTTGATCAGCCAGCTGGCGGCGTGCCGGAGCCGCTCGGGCTGCCGGGCGTCGTCGGTGATCATGCGGGCCAGTCTACTTGTTGGCGGCACCAATGAATAGGTGTAGCGTTGGCATAACCAACGTTGGCAGTGCCAACAAATAGGAGGAGTCATGGAACTGCGCGACCGCGACGAGCTGACCGACCTGGCCGCCCGGCTCGGACGGTGGCTGGACGGCAAGCACTTCGACGACCCGCGCGCCGTCTTCACCGAGGACGCCGAGGTCACGACGCCCGGCGGGACGTCCAAGGGAGCCGGCGCGCTCGCCGCGCAGGCCCGCCGCAACCACGCCGTCCCGACCCAGCACTTCATCACCGGCCCGCTCATCGAGATCGACGGCGACCGGGCCGAGATCGGCGCCGACCTGCTGGTCGTCTTCGCGCACGAGGGCGGGCCGCGCGTGGTCGGCGAGCGCTACGACCTCCGGGCAGCGCGGACGCCGGACGGATGGCGCATCGCCGGCGTCCGCTCGACCGTGGTCTGGGAGCTGCCCGCCGCCTGATCAGGGCGAGGTGAGCCGCTCGGACAGCTCGCGGAGGCGCGCACGGGCCGCCGGGTCGTAGGCCTGGCCGTCCGCGCGGGCCTCGCGGAGCCCGTCGAAGAACCGGCCGGACACCTCGTCGAGGGCCGGGTCGGTGACGAGCCGGTGCGTCGCCCGGACGCCCTCCTCCAGGGTGCTGATCGGCGAGG
Source organism: Actinomadura sp. NPDC048394 (assembly GCF_040651755.1). Taxonomy (NCBI): domain Bacteria; kingdom Bacillati; phylum Actinomycetota; class Actinomycetes; order Streptosporangiales; family Thermomonosporaceae; genus Actinomadura; species Actinomadura sp. NPDC048394. The sequence continues at coordinate 95,797 of NZ_JBEZJL010000033.1, forward strand.
CGACCATCTTCGTCGGCATGTAGGTGGCCGGGTGCAGCGCGTTCGCGGTGACGCCCGTCCCGGCCAGCTCGTCCGCGAGATCGATGGTGAACAGGATCTGCGCGAGCTTGCTCTGGCAGTAGGCCCGCATCCCGCCGTAGCCACGGGTGATCATCGGGTCGTCGAAGTCGATGGCGGTCTGGCCGAGGCTGCTGACGTTGACGATCCGCGCCGGCGCCGAGGCGGTCAGCGTCGGCAGCAGCAGCCGGGTGAGCAGGTATCCGGACAGGTAATTGACCTGGAAGGTCAGCTCGTGGCCGTCCGCGCTCTCCCGCCGGGGCCCGGTGTTGGCGATGCCCGCGTTGTTGACCAGGACGTCCAGCCGGGGATGGTCGGCGCGGACCGCCTCGGCGAGCGCGCGCGTCTCGGCGAGCGAGGACAGGTCGGCCCGGTACCAGGACGCCGTGCCGCCGATCTCCTTCAGGGTGTCCTCGCCGCGCCGGTCGTCGCGGCCGTGCACCAGCACCGTCGCGCCCTCGGCGGCGAGCTCGCCGGCCAGGGCTCGGCCGAGGCCGTCGGTCGCGCCGGTGATCAGGATGGTCTGCTGGTCGATGGGACGCATGGTCCCATCGTGCTCGCCGGGCGGCGGCCGTAACCAGGGCACGCCCAGCCTGGTATCCGGGCCAACAGGCTGGGCGCCCCCGGGCGGCGGGTCACGGCCGGTCGAGGAAGTCCCGGACGAGCTTGACGAACTCGTCGGGGCGCTCCGCCATCGCGACGTGGCCGGTGTCCAGCTCGGCGTACTCGCTGCCGGCGATGGCCGCGAACAGCTCCCGGTGGTTCTCGACCGGGACCGTCTGGTCGCGGGTCGCGCCGATCACCAGCGTCGGCGCGGTGATCCTCGGCAGCAGCCCGCGGATGTCGAGCCGCCGGACGAGGTCGATCTGGCGCAGCAGGCCCTCCGTCGGCCGCATGAACGTCCGCATCTCCTCGACCCCGTCGGGCCCGATCTGGTTGAGGAACGGGCGGCTGTACGCGGTGAGCGTCGCGAACCGGCCGAAACCGTCCGGGGCGCCCGCGAGCTCCAGCCAGGTGGTCATGTACTGCCTGACGTACTCGTCGCCCGCGTGGGTCAGGCCCGCGACGGGCACCAGCCGCCGGACGAGGTCGGGGCGCAGCGCCGCCGCGGCCGCGACGGTCGGCGCGCCGAGCGAGAACCCGACCACGTCCGCCGGGCCGCCCACGGCGTCCTCGATCACCGCGTTGACCTGCGCGCCGAGCGTCTCGATGGTCAGCGGGGCGCCGTCGTCCTCGGCCGGGTCGCTGCCGGACAGGTCGGGCAGGATCACGGTGCGGTCGCCGGTGAACCGGTCGAGGAGGCCGTCCCACATGACCGAGCCGGGGCCGGCGCCGTGCACCAGGACCAGCGCGGGGCCGGAGCCCTCGGTGCGGTAGGGCACGCGGGCGTTCCCGACGGTGAGCGTCGCCATTTTCGGCCGTCCTTTCGATGGTGGTCGTTCGCGTCCGGATCGGTTCCGGACGTTCTCGACGCTGCCACCGCCGGTCCGCATTGAGGAGCGGACCGCTTTGGCTAGGACAACCGATCCCAGTCTCGACCGTTCTGACCTGCTGCCGGGCGCGGAATCATGGGGGGCATGGAGATGGACCGCTCGGAGCTCGCCGACTTCCTCCGCCGCTCGCGGGAGCGGCTGCGCCCGCAGGAGGTCGGCCTGCCCGCGGGGCCGCGCCGCCGCACGCCGGGCCTGCGCCGCGAGGAGGTGTCGCAGCTCGCGGGCATGTCCGCGGACTACTACATGCGGCTCGAGCAGGCCCGCAGCCCGCAGCCGTCGGCGCAGCTGCTCGGCGCCCTCGCCCGCGCGCTCCGCCTCACCCTGGACGAGCGCGACCACCTGTACCTGCTCGCCGGGCACCGGCCGCCCGCCGGTCCGTTCGCGGGCGAGTACGTCCGGCCGAGCCTGCTCTACCTGCTGGACCGGCTGCACGAGACGCCCGCGCAGATCATCGGCGATCTCGGCGACCTGCTCGCGCAGAACGCCCTCGCCGAGGCCCTTTTCGGCTGCGTGTGCACGGTCGAGGGGCCGGACCGGAACATCGTGTGGCGGTGGTTCACCGACCCGTTCGTCCGGTCGGCGTACCCGGAGGACGAGCACGAGCACTACAGCCGCCTGCACGTCGCGGGCCTGCGCGCCGCGGTGGCCCGCCGCGGCAACGACGCCGCCGCGTCCGCGCTGGTCGAACGGCTGCACGGCGCGAGCGACGAGTTCACCCGGCTATGGGAACGGCACGAGGTCGCCGTCCACCGGACCAGCCGCATGAAGGTCCTGCACCCCGAGGTCGGCGCCATCGAGTTCGACACCGAGGCGCTGCTCACCCCGGCCGAGGACCAGCGGGTCTTCGTGTTCACCCCGCCGCCCGGCACCAGCAGCATCGAGGCCCTCGAACTCCTCCGCGTCATCGGCCCCGAGACCGCCCACCGCAGCCACGTGTGACCGTCAGCGGGCGGGCGTGAGGCGCCAGAGGGACGTTGTTTCGGACGAGCGGGCGGCGTGGAGCGGGTCGTCCGGATCCGCGGCACGCGGGTGCGCGGGCCGGGTGTCGAGGCGCCCGGCGACGGCCAGGCCGGCGGCGCCGACCAGGCCCGTCAGGTCGTCGCGGGTGCGCAGGCCGAGGTGCTCGGCCAGGTCGGACAGGATCAGCCAGCCCTCGCCGCCCGGTTCCAGATGGTCCGCGAGGCCGGCCAGGAAGCCGCGCAGCATCCGGCCGTCCTGGTCGTACACCGCGTGTTCGAGCGGCGTGGTCGGCTTCCCGGGCACCCACGGCGGGTTGCACACGATGAGCGGGGCGCGGCCCTCCGGGAACAGGTCCGCCTCGACGAGCTCGACCTGCTTAGCCACGTCCAGCCGCTCGATGTTCTCCTGGGCGCACGCAAGCGCGCGCGGGTCCTGGTCCGTCGCGACGATGCGCTGCACTCCGCGGCGGGCCAGCACCGCAGCGAGCACACCGGTTCCCGTACCGATGTCGAACCCGACCGTGGTCGCGGGCAGCGGCGCCTGCGCGACCAAGTCGACGTACTCGCCACGCACAGGCGAGAACACCCCGTAGTGCGGGTGGATACGGTCGCCCCCCAGTGCGGGGATCGGAACGCCTTTCTCGCGCCATTCGTGCGCACCGATGAGACCGAGAAGCTCCCGCAGGGACGTTACGTAAGGCTCGTCATCAGGCCCGTACGCCTCCGTGCAGGCCTGTGCCACGTCCGGTGCACGCCGCAAGGGGATCGTGTGACCGGGCTCGAACGGAATGAGCAGCATGCCGAGCGTACGGGCGCGCTGCGCGCGCGCCTGCCGGTAGAGGTGGAACGCCTGCACCTGCGACGGTTCCGGTTTCCCCTTCTTCCGCTTGCGGGGCGTCCGGTCGATGCGCCGCGCCATCGCCGCGAGAAGCTGCCGCGCGTTCTGGAAGTCGCCGCGCCACAGCAGCGCCGTCCCCTCGCACGCCAGCCGGTACGCCTCGTCCGCGCGCGTCGCGTCGTCGGCGATCACCACGCGGCGGGGCGGGGCGGCGCCGCTCTCCGACCGCCACCGCGCCGAGCGGTCCCGGCCGTCCTCGCGCCAGCCGATCACGGTCCGCTCGTCCACACCGAGCAGGGTAGCGGCGGCGACGGGCCGGTGGGACGATCGCTTCCATGCATCTACCAGGTCCATTGCACGTGCTGAACGAGGGCCTGGCCTTCCTGCTGGAGCTCGCCGCGCTGGCCGCGCTGGCCTGGTGGGGCTTCACCGCGGGCGGGAACGTGATCGTCCACATCGTCCTCGGTCTCGGGACGCCAGTGGCGGCGATGGCGCTGTGGGGGATGTTCGCCGCTCCCCGCGCCCGCTTCAAGGTCGCGCTGCCGTTCGTCCTGCTGGTGAAGGCGGTCGTCTTCGGCGCCGGCGCGCTCGCGCTCTACGGCGCCGGCCACCCGGCCCTCGCCCTCGCGTTCGCGGTCGTCGCGCTCCTCAACACGGCCCTCGCCACCCTCGACCGCGACGCCGCCTTCCGCGCCACCGCCGCCCGGTGAGCCAGTACTTCCAGGACGGTGACGACGTCCTGTGGAACCCGGCGACCCGCGTCGCGCAGCTGTTCACCGACACGGCCGAGGCCCTCGCCCGCCTGGTCGAGCGGCCGTCGGGACTGGGGCCGATGGCGGAGGACGCGTGCCAGGTCGACGTCCCGGTGTTCGCCGCGTTCGTCGACGAGCTGGTCCGGAGGTACGCACGGTCGAACCACTCCGTCCTGAAATCGCTCATGGACGGGTTCACCGGTACCGCGATCGTACTAGTGGAGCGCGCCGGTGCGGACGTCCCGGCCTTGGCGGAGATGCCGGACAATCCGGGCGTCCGACATCTCCTCGGGATCAGCCGGCTGCACTCGGGGATTCCTCGCTAGCTGTTGCGAGGTCGGCGCTGGAGAGGTGGCGGGACGTCTCGGCGAGTTTGCGGAGGGCGGCTTCCGACGGTGAGCCGGGTTCGGCGGCGTAGAGCATCAGGCGGCTGAGCTCGGGGTCGCCCGGCAGGTGCAGGGTTTCGAAGGGCAGGACGAGCCGTCCGACGTCGGGGTGGTCGATGCGGGCCTCGCCGTGCGTCAGGTCCGTGACGTGGTGCGCCGACCATAGCCGGACGAACTCCGGGCTGCGCGCGCGCAGGTCGTCGATGAGCGCGCGCAGGTGCGGGTCGTCGGGGTCCTGGCCGGAGCGGAACCGCAGGTAGGCGACGTTGCGGCGGGCGACGGTCGGCCAGTTGTCGCCGAGCCGGGCCCGGTAGCCGGCGTTGAGGTGGATCTGGTGCGACCACGTCCGCTCGTCCGGCGGGACGCTCGCGAGGTCGACGAAGATCGCGGCGGTGAGCCGGTTCCACGCGACGACGTTGGTGTAGTGGCCGACGACGTAGGCGGGCGCGTGGGTGATCGAGTCGAGCAGGTGCTGGAGCGGCGGGCGCAGCCGGGCGGGCGCGTGCGGGCGGGGCCGGCGCGGCGGGTGCGCGAGGCGGTGCAGGTGGGCGTGCTCGTCGGCGTCCAGCCGCAGGGCCCGGGAGATCGCGTCGAGGATCTCGGTGGACACGCCGTCCGCCGTGCCCTGCTCCAGCCGGATGTAGTAGGCGACGCTGACGCCGGCGAGCTGCGCCAGTTCCTCGCGCCGCAGGCCGGGCACGCGGCGGCGCGTCCCGTAGGAGGCGACGCCGGCGTCCTCCGGCTGCAGCCGGGCCCGCCGCGACTTGAGGAAATCGCCGAGTTCGGTGTTGCGCGCCATGCCGGTGAGGCTATCCGCTGATCCTGCTACTGCCGGTGGTACGAACGGGCGGGGGCTGGGTGCGCGCGCGGGGCGGCGCGAGAGTCGCGGCCATGAGCGTTCTCACGAGCGCCGCGGTCACCGCCCCCGAGCGGATGTCGCCGCGGCACAAGCTGATCCTGACCCTGCTGCTCGGCGCGCAGTTCATGCTCGCCATCGATTTCTCCATCCTCAACGTGGCGCTGCCCGTGGTCGGCCGGGGCCTCGGCTTCGGCCTGGACCAGCTGCAGTGGATCGCGACGGCGTTCGCGCTGCCCGCCGCCGGTTTCACGCTGCTGTTCGGCCGGGTCGCCGACCTGGCGGGACGCCGCCGGATGCTGCTCGCGGGCATGGCGCTGCTGGCCGCCGGGTCGCTGGTCGGCGGGCTCGCCGCGTCGCCCGCGATGCTGCTGATCGGGCGCGTCCTGCAAGGTCTCGCGACCGCGATCGCGACGCCCGCGGCGCTGTCGCTGCTGACCACCTCGTTCCCGGAGGGGCCGCTGCGGACGCGGGCGCTCGGGCTGAGCGGCGCGCTGATGTCCGCCGGGTTCACCGTCGGCGCGGTGCTCGGCGGCGTGCTCACCGACCTGCTGAGCTGGCGCTGGGCGTTCCTGATCAACGTGCCGGTCGCGGTGCTGATCCTCGCGGTGACGCCGTCGCTGGTCGCCGAGAGCCGGGCGCGGGACGGCGCGCGGCTGGACGTCCCCGGCGCGGTCACCGTCACCGGCGGCCTCCTCGCGCTGGTCTACGGGATCACGACGGCCGGGCGGCACGGCTGGGGCGACCCGGTCGCGCTGGCCGCGCTGGCCGCCGCCGTCGTGCTGCTGGTCGCGTTCGTGCTGGTCGAGCGGCGTTCCCCGGCCCCGCTCGCGCCGCTGAACGTGCTGACCCGGCGCTCGGTGAGCTGGGGCAACGCGGGCGGGTTCGTGGCGTTCGCGACCGAGACGTCGCTGGTGTTCCTGATGACCCTCTACCTGCAGCGGGTGCTGGGCTTCTCGCCGCTCGCCACCGGCCTCGCGCTCGGCGTCCTCGGCGCCGGGACGTTCGCGGGCGGCGTCGCCGCGCCCCGGATCATGGGCCGGTTCGGCGGGCGGGCGACGCTCGTCGGCGGGCTCGTCCTGCAGGCCGCCGCGACGGCCGCGCTGCTCGGCCTCGGCGCGGAGCGCTCGGCGCTGCCGCTGCTGCTCGCCGCGACCGCGATCGGCGGGTTCGGAAACCTCGTCGCGATCGTCGCGTTCATGGGGACCGCGACGTCCGGGCTGCCGGACGGCGAGCAGGGCCTCGCGACCGGCCTCGCCACCATGACGCAGCAGGTCGCGATCACCCTCGGCATCCCGGTGATGAGCGCGGTCGCCACCGCGCACGCCTCCGTGCTCGGCGGCGTGCACGCCGCGACGCTGGTCAACGCGCTGATCGCGGTCGCGGGCGGCGCCCTCGCCGGGCTGTTCCTCCGCCGCTCCTGACCCCCTGGAAAGGACGAATCGGATGGACCTCGAACTCGACGGCAAGGTGATCATCGTGACCGGCGCGTCCGCCGGGATCGGCGCGGCGACCGCGCGGCTCCTGGCGGACGAGGGCGCGCACGTCGTCGGCGTCGCCCGCACCCCGCTCGGGAACGGCGTCGCCGCCGACCTCACCGACCCGTCCGCCGCGCAGCTGATCGTGGACACCGCCCTCGACCGGCACGGCCGCTTGGACGGCCTGGTCAACAACGCCGGGGCGCTCGACTCGCGGATCGGCTTCCTCGACGTCACCGACGACCAGTGGCACGCCACGTTCGAGCTGAACTTCCACGCCGCCGTCCGGATGGCCCGGGCCGCGCTCCCCGCGCTGATCGACCAGGGCGCGGGCAGCCTGGTGCACGTGTCCAGCGAGGCGGCACGGTTCCCGGACACGCCGCTTGTGGATTACGCGGCGTCCAAGACGGCGCTGCTGTCGGTGTCGAAGACGCTGGCGGGGGAGTTCGGCCGGTGCGGCATCCGGTCCAACGTCGTCGCGCCGGGCCCCACCCGCACCCGGCTGTGGGACGAGCCCGGCGGGTTCGTCGAGCAGCTGTCCGCGCAGTACGGGCTGCCGGTGGAGCAGGCGATCGACCGGTTCGTCCGGGAGGAGCGCCGGCTCCCGGCCGGACGGCTCGGCGCGCCGGAGGACGTGGCGCGCGTCATCGCCTTCCTGCTGTCGCCGCTGTCCGCGCAGGTGACGGGCGCCGAATGGGCGGTCGACGGGGGAGCCCTCCGGCAGATCTGACCGACGTGACGGGCCGGGCGCGGGGCGCGCCCGGCCCATCGCCGTGCCTCAGCCCGGGCCGTCGCCGTGCCTCAGCCCGGGACCTTGTCGAGGAAGCCGGTCACGCGGTCGAAGCGGCCGTCGTCGTCGAAGGTCGCCACGTCGAAGCCGACCGCGAGCGCCTCGCCGCCCTCGGGGCCGAGCTCCCAGGTGAACCGGGCCACGTTGTGGTGGGCGTCGACGTCGCCCGCGGCCCGGAACACCAGGCCGGGGAACTGGCCCTGCGCGGCGGCGATGAACGCGTCGATCGCGGCGCGGCCTTCGGCGACGCCGAGCGGGTCGACGTAGACGGGGTTCTCGGTCCACAGCGCGTCGATCGCGGCGCGGCGGGCGGCGGGGTCGGTCTCGTTCCAGGCGGCCAGGTACTGCTCGACCCGCTGCTGAACGTCGCTCATCTCGCTTCTCCTGTCGTTCGTCCGGGTTCGTCCGCCCCGGTGGTCTCTACGGTGCCGGGCCGGCGGCCGGAGATCGATTACCTGCGACGTCATGCGGGGGCCGACCGGATTCGCCCGCCTTGATGCCGGATAGTGTCCGACTGCGAACTCCCCCGGCGGCCACCCCACGGCCACCCCGCGGGGACGGACCCGCACCGGGAAGGAACGTTCCAGCAGTGACCGCCGAGGCCTCCGCGCACCCCCTGCACGTGACCGGCCGCGCGGGCGCGACCGCGTCCATCGGCCTGGGCGTGCTCGGCGCGCTGTTCTTCTCCGCCTCCTTCATCGCGAACCGGATGATGGCGGTCGGCGGCGGCGCCTGGGAGTGGACCGGCGCGCTGCGGTTCCTCTTCTCGCTGCCGATCTTCTTCGCGATCGTGGGGGCGCGCGGCGGCGTCCGGCCCGTCCTGCGGGCACTGCGCGCCGACCCGCTGCCGTGGACGCTGTGGAGCACCGTCGGGTTCGGGTTCTTCTACGCGCCGCTGTGCCTGGCCGCCGACCTCGCGCCCGGCTGGACCGTCGCCGCGACCTGGCAGGTCACCATCGTCTGCGGGATGCTCCTCGCGCCGCTGCTCTACGACGACGAGCGCGGCCGGATCCCGGGCCGGGGCGCCGCGCTGTCGCTGCTGATCCTCGCCGGAGTGTTCCTCGGCCAGGTCGGCGGGCACGGCGGGACGTCGGCGGGCGTGGCGGTCGGGGTCGCGGTCGTGCTGGTCGCGGCCGTCGCCTACCCGGTCGGGAACCGGCGGACGATGGAGCTCGCCGGGACCGGCCTCGACACCTTCCAGCGGCTGCTGGCCATGTCGATCGGCAGCCTGCCGTTCTGGATCGCCGTCGCCGCGGTCGGCGGAGTCCGGGCGGGGGCGCCGACGCCGGGGCAGCTCGTCGCGAGCCTGGTCGTCGCGGTCAGCTCCGGGGTGATCGCGACGTCCCTGTTCTTCGCCGCGACGCACCGCGTCCGCCGGCACCCGCTGCGGCTCGCCGCCGTGGAAGCGACGCAGGCCGCCGAGGTCGTGTTCGTCGCCCTGCTGGAACCGCTGTTCACCGCCACGGACCCGCCCGGCGCCGTAGCATGGACGGGCATCGCCGCGATCGCGCTCGGGGTCGTCCTCTACGCCTTCGCGGGCCGCCCCGCCCCCAGGGGATGATGTCGTTTTTCCGCCAGTGAACATGCCTGACCATCGGTGATGCTGGAGGCATGCACGAGGACGTGGAAAGGTGCGTGCGGGCCGTCCAGTCGAAGGACGCCCGCTTCGACGGATGGTTCTTCACCGGGGTCGTGACCACCGGGATCTACTGCCGCCCGAGCTGCCCGGTCGTGCCGCCGAAGCCCGAGAACATGCGGTTCTACCCGAGCGCCGCCGCCGCGCAGCAGGCCGGGTTCCGCGCCTGCAAGCGGTGCCGGCCCGACACCAGCCCCGGCTCCCCCGAATGGAACCACCGCGCGGACGTCGTCGCCCGCGCGATGCGGCTGATCGCGGACGGCGTCGTCGACCGCGAGGGCGTCCCCGGCCTCGCCGGACGCCTCGGCTACAGCACCCGCCAGATCGAGCGGCAGCTCAACGCGGAACTCGGCGCGGGCCCGCTCGCGCTCGCGCGCGCGCAACGAGCCCAGACCGCGCGGCTGCTCATCGAGACCACCCCGCTGCCCATGGGCGACATCGCGTTCGCGGCGGGATTCGCCAGCATCCGCGCGTTCAACGACACCGTCCGGGAGGTGTTCGCGCTCACCCCGACGCAGCTGCGCGACCGTGTCGCCAAGGGGCATCCGCCCGCCGGCTCGGGGACGCTGTCGCTGCGGCTGCCGTTCCGCGCGCCGCTGTGCCCGGACAACCTGTTCGGGCACCTCACCGCCACCGCCGTCCCGGGTGTGGAGGAGTGGCGGGACGGCGCGTTCCGCCGCACCATGCGGCTCCCCCACGGGCACGGCATCGCCGCCCTGAGCCCACGTCCCGACCACGTCGCCTGCACGCTGACGCTGAGCGACCTGCGCGACCTCACCATCGCGATAAGCCGCTGCCGCTGGATGCTCGACCTCGACGCCGACCCCGTGGCCGTCGACGACCTGCTCCGGGCGGACCCCGTCATGGCGCCGCTTGTCGACAAAGCGCCGGGACGCCGTGTCCCGCGCACCATGGACGCCCCGGAGTTCGCGGTACGTGCCGTGCTCGGGCAGCAGGTCTCCGTGGCGGCCGCGCGCACACACGCGGCGCGCCTCGTCACCGCCTACGGTGACCCCATCACCGACCCGGGAGGCGGCCTCACCCACCTCTTCCCCACCCCCGCCGCCCTCGCCGAACTGGACCCCGAGGCGCTCGCCTTCCCCAAGACCCGCCGCACCACCCTCACCACCCTCGTGGACGCGCTCGCCAACGGCGAGATCGACCTCGGTGTGGGAAGCGACTGGGACGAGGCCCGCGCACGCCTCTCCGCCCTCCCCGGCTTCGGCCCCTGGACCATCGAGACCATCGCCATGCGCGCACTAGGCGACCCCGACGCGTTCATACCGGGCGACCTCGGCATCAAGGTCGCCGCCAAGGGACTGGGCCTCCCCGCTACACCGGCCGCTCTCACCAAGCACGCCGCACAGTGGCGCCCATGGCGCGCCTACGCCGTGCAATACCTGTGGGCCACGAGCGACCACCCCATCAACCTTCTCCCCGCCAACTGACCAGGAGACGTACCCATGGAACCGACGCACGTCGTCATCGACAGCCCCGTCGGGCCGCTCACCTTGGTGGCCATAGACGGCGCACTATGCGGCCTCTACATGGTGGACCAGCGGCACCGTCCACCCGAGGAATCCTTCGGCGCCCCCGGGGACCCCGACGCCGAGCCTTTCGCCGCCACCGCCGAGCAGCTCACCGCCTACTTCGCCGGAGAGCTGACCGAGTTCGACCTGCCGCTCAACCTGCGCGGCACCCCGTTCCAAGGACGGGTCTGGGCCGCCCTCCAGGAGATCCCCTACGGCGAGACCACCACCTACGGGGAACTCGCCGTCGAACTCGGCAAGCCCAGCGCGTCCCGGGCCGTCGGCCTCGCCAACGGCAAGAACCCCGTCGGCGTCATCGTCCCGTGCCACCGCGTCGTCGGTTCCACCGGAAGCCTCACCGGCTACGGCGGCGGCCTGGACCGCAAGCGCTACCTCCTCGACTTCGAGCGCAAGACCCGCAGCGTCGAGGCGGCGCTCTTCTGAGCCGCCCCGCCGGGCGCGGCGGCCCCCTCCGAACGGGGGAATCACCGTTCTGTCAGAGCCGCGAGTTACCGTGCACGGAGAGCACGCGAGACGTGGAAAGGCAGACCAAGGTGGAGTTCCGAGTCGACCGTCAGACCCTCGCCGAGGCCGTGGCGTGGGCGGCGCGGACGCTGCCCGCGCGGCCCGCCCTGCCCGTCCTCGCCGGCATGCTCGTCGAGGCCACCGCCGACGGCGGGCTCGCCTTCGCCGGCTTCGACTACGAGGTGTCCACCCGCGCCCGCGTCGACGCCGACGTCGCCGAGCCCGGCCGCGCCCTCGTCCCCGGCCGGCTCCTCGCCGAGATCGTCCGGAACCTGCCCGCGCAGCCCGTGGAGTTCACCACCAAGGGCGCCGAGGTCGTCGTCCGCTGCGGGCCCGCCGAGTTCGGCCTGCTCACCCTGCCCGTCGAGGACTACCCGACGCTCCCCGAGCCGCCCGCCCGCGCCGGCACCGTCCCCGGCGACCTGTTCGCCGCCGCCGTCGCGCAGGTCGTCCCCGCCGCCGGACGCGACGACACCCTCCCCATGCTCACCGGCGTCCGCGTCGACATCGACGGCGACACCATGTGGCTCGCCTGCACCGACCGGTACCGCATCGCCGCCCGCGAGCTGACCTGGTCGCCCGCCGAGCCCGGGTTCACCGCCGGCGTCGTCGTGCCCGCCCGCACCCTCGCCGACACCGCCAAGGCCATCCGCCCCGGCGCCGAGGTCGCCCTCGACCTCACCGGCGCCGCCGACACCCTGATCGGCGTGTCCGGCGGCGGCCGCAGCATGACGAGCCGCCTCCTCGACGACCAGTACATCAACTACCGGTCCCGGCTCACCGGCGACTGGACGTCGGTCGCGGAGATCCGCACCGCGCCGTTCGTCGAGGCGATCAAGCGGGCCGCGCTGGTCACCGAGCGCGGCACCCCGATCCGGCTCGCGTTCACCGCCGGGGAGGTCCGCATCCGCGCCGCGTCCGGCGACTCCGCCCGCGCCAACGAGAGCCTCGGCGTCGAGCTGTCCGGCGACGACATCGACATCGCGTTCGCGCCCCAGTACCTGCTGGACGGCCTCGCCGGCATCGACACCGAGTACGCCCGCCTCGAATGCGCCGGCCCCACCAAGGCCGCGCTGCTCACCGGCATCCCCGACCGTAAGGACGGTGAGGAGCCGGGCCCGGACGACCCGTCGGACACCGGTTTCCGCTACCTCGCCATGCCCGTCCGCCTCACGGCCTGACCTGCCCCCTCACGGCTGAGCCGCCTGCCTCACGGCCTGACCCACCCGCGCGGCCGCGGCGGGGGTCAGAGGTCGAGGACGGCGAGGACGAAGCGCAGGTCCTCGCGCGCGGCGTTGCCGTAGGAGTGCGGGCGGTCGCCGACGAACACGGCGGCCGTGCCCGCCTCGATGAGGTCGGTGCGCCCGTCCACGCCGAGCGTCAGCGTGCCCGCCTCCACGTAGACGATCTCCTTGGTGCCGGGGACGTGGGCGTCGCTCTCGCGGACCTCGCCGGGCCGCAGCTCCCACCGCCACAGCTCCAGCGACGGCCGCGGGTCGCTGCCCGCGAGCAGCGTGCCCGTCCCGCCGTTCTCGCCCTCCCACAGCACGACGTGCCGTTCCGGGCGGAACACCCGCACCGGCGGCTCCTCCTCGACCTGCACGAGCCGGGTCAGCGGCACGCCGAGCGCGTCGGAGATGCGGATGAGCGTGCCGAGGTTGGGGTTGCCGCGGCCCTGCTCCAGCCCGACCAGCACGCCCTTGCTGACGCCGGAGCGCCCGGCCAGCTCGTCCAGGCTCCAGCCGTGCCCCGCCCGCAGCACCCGGACGGTCCGCGCGACGGCCTCGCCGATCGCCTCCTGCCCGCCCGTCCCGGTCTCCTGCCCGCTCAACCCGGCCTCCCGCTCAACCCGGCCTCCCGCTCAACCCGGCCTCCCGCCCGCACGGCCCATGATCCGACGTCCCCCACGATCCCACCATCGCCGCCGCCCCGGCGCCCCGGCGGGCCGCGATCACCGCCCCGGGCCGCCGGGGGTCAGGGGAGCCAGCGGCCGTCGCGCATCAGGTCCCGGCCGGGCAGTTCGTTCGCCTCCCGCCACGCCTGGACGCGGCGCGGGGTGATGCGGAACCAGCGGTACGTCCCCGCCGAGGCGCGCGGGTCGAAGCCGGAGCGTTCGGCGAACCGGTCGGCCCGCTCGTCCGGCAGCGCGTCGAGCTCGAAGACCTCGACGTCGCCGTCGATCACGGTGACGTCGCGGGTGGGGCCGAGCCCGAGCCGGACGGTGCGGGAGGCGGCGAGGTTCCGGCCGGTCGGGGCGTCCGCGGGGGTGGCGACGAGCAGCGCCTCCCCGTCCCAGTCGAAGGACAGCGGCACCAGGTAGGGGAGCCCGTCGGGCGAGGCGGTGGCCACCCAGATGTCGGTGTCGTGGGCGAGGCGGTGCTCGGTGTCGCGGCGGCGCCGGTCCCGGGGGCGGGGTTCGGCCGCGGTCGGGGTGTCCTGCGCGGAAGGGCTGGTCATGGTCGCTCCGATGTTCGTGGATCGCGGCCGGTCCGGAGGGGCCGGCCGCCGTCGTCCACAGCCTCGCCCGGCCGGGGTGCGGGCCGCCTCCGTGCCGGTCACGGAAACGACCACGGATAATGAACCGGTGTCCGTTCCAGCGGTGTCGGCCCGGGAGGCCGAAGTCCTCGCGCTGCTCGGGGAGCACCTCAGCAACGCGGAGATCGCCGCGCGGCTGGTGATCTCCGTGCGCACCGTCGAGTCGCATGTCTCGTCGCTGCTGCGCAAGCTCGGGCTGCCGGACCGGCGGGCGCTCGCCCGGCACGCCGCGCAGGTCGCCCGCGCCGAGGAGGCGCAGGCGGCGCCCGCGCTGCCGGCGCCGCTGACCGCGTTCGTCGGCCGGGCGCGCGAGCGCGGCGAGCTGGCCGGCGCGGTGCGGGAGCACCGGCTGGTGACCGTGGTCGGCCCGGGCGGGGTCGGCAAGACGCGGCTGGCGCTGGCGGTGGCGGCGGACGTGGCGGGCGACTTCCCTGACGGGGTGTGGTTCGTCGACCTCGTCCCGGTCAGCGAACCGGGCCGGGTGGGGGCGGCGGTCGCGTCGGCCGTGGGCGTCGGCGAGCAGCCGGGCCGCGGCATCGACGACGCGGTGCCCGCCGCGCTGGCGGACCGCCGGGCGCTGCTGGTGCTGGACAACTGCGAGCACGTCCGCGACGGGGTCGCGCCGTTCGTTGAGCGGCTGCTGGCGGCGTGCCCGCGGCTGCGGGTCCTCGTGACGAGCCGGGCCCGGCTGATGGTGCCGTTCGAGCGGGTGGTGCCGGTCCCGCCGCTGTCGCGGGAGGGCGGCGACGAGTCGGACGCGGTGGCGCTGTTCATGGACCGGGCGGCGGCGGTCGGGTGGCCGCCGGGCCCGGCGGTGAGCGAGGGGGTCGTGGCCGTCTGCGAGCGGCTCGGCGGCATGGCGCTGGCGATCGAGCTGGCGGCGGCGCGGTGGGCGACGCTCGGGCTGGACGGCCTCACCGCCGGGCTCTCCGACCAGCTGCGGATCCTCACCGGCGGGTCCCGCGCGGACGACCGGCACCGGTCGGTGCGGGCGGTGCTGGACTGGAGCCACGACCTGCTGGAGCCGGAGGACCGGGCGCTGCTGCGCCGGGTGTCGGTGTTCGTCGCGCCGTTCACCGCGGAGGCCGCCGCGGACGTCGCGGGCTTCGGGCCGCTGGAGCCGGCGGCGGTCGTCGACGGGCTCGGCCGGCTCGCCGAGCAGAGCCTGCTGTCCGTGGCGCCGTCGGAGACGGGCACCCGCTACCACGCGCTGGAGACGATCCGGCAGTACGGGGCGGAGCGGCTCGCCGGCGCGGGCGAGGCGGCGGACGTCCGGTCGCGGCATCTGGCGTGGTGCCTGGACGCCGCGGACGCGCTGTCCGGCGCGGGCGGCGCGGACTGGCGGGTCCGGTTCGACGCCGTCGCCGAGGACCTGCGCGCCGCCCTCACCTGGGCTTCTGACCAGCCGGAACACCGGGCGGACGCGTGCCGGCTCGCCCGGTCGACGGCCGAGCTGGCGTTCGCGCGGACGCTGCTCGGCGAGGCGCAGCAGCGGTTCGAGCAGGCCGCGGCGCTCGCGGACGACGCCGAGGCCGCCGTCGTGTTGCGGCAGGCCGCGGCCGTCGCCGGGTGCCGGAGCGTCGACGGCGACATGTTCCGCCTGTACCGCGCCGCCGCGGAGGCCGCCCGCCGGGCCGGGGACACCGCCGGGGCGGGCCGTGACCTGGCGACCGCCGCGACCGTCGCGTACCGCTTCTCCAGCTCGTTCGAGCACACGCCGCCTGTGGACGAGGTGGCCGCCATGCTCGCGGAGGCGCGCGCGCTGTCCGGCGACGATCCGGGTGCCGGGGCGGCCGTTGCGCTGGCCGAGGCCGCGGTGCTCGCCGACGCGTTCGGCTCCGTCCAGGGGGACCCGGAGAATCCCGCGCAGGAGACGGTCGGGGAGGCCGAACGGGCGGTCGAGGCGGCCCGGCGCGCGGGCGACCCGGTGGCCGAGTCCGCCGCCCTCGACGCGCTCTCCGGCGCCCTGAGCTGGGCGGGCGACTCCTTCGGCGCCGCCGCGGCGGCCCGGCGCCGGATCGACCTGCTGCCGTCCGAGCCGTCCGGTCCGGCCGAGACGCACGAGCTGATGGACGCCCTCGCGATGGCCGCCGGGACCGCCGTCGGTGTCGGCGAGCTGCCGGACGCGCGCCGGTTCGGCGGGCGGCTCGCCGGGCATCCGCTGCTGGCCGAGGCGGGCCACCACGCCACCTCCTGGCTGCTGGTCGCGGACGCGTTCGCCGGGAACGCCGCCGACGTCCTCGCGAGCAGCGTGCGGTTCCACGACGCGTGGGAGCAGAGCGGGCGGCTGCGGACGCGCTCGCTCGGCCCGGCCGCCGCGTCCGTCGCGATGGTCCACGGCCTGCGCGGCGACGGCGACGCCCGGAAGGCGTGGCTCGCGATCGTCGACGAGGCCGGGCCCGAGGCGGACCACCGGCTGGGCTACGGCGCCGTCTTCGACGCCATGGTCCTGCTCCACCACGGCGACGCCGCGGCGGCGCTCGAACGCGTCGCCCCCGCGCCGGACGACGTGTGGAAGTGGGTCTGCTGGGTGTGGCTGCACTGGTACGCGGCGCTGCGGGCGGAAACGGCGGTGCTCGCCGGGCACCCGGACGCCCCGGACCGGATCGCCGCCGCGCGGGCCCTGGTCGCCGGCAACCCGGTCGCGTCCGCCCAGGTGGACCGGGCGGAGGCGCTCCTCGACGGCGACGTGCCGCGGCAGCTCGCCGCCGCCGCGGCGTTCGGCGCGGCGGGCTGCCGCTACCAGGCGGCGCGCACGCTGGTGCTCGCCGGCGGCGAGCACGCCGCCGCCGGGCAGGCCGCGCTCGCCGTTCTCGACCTCGCCCCCATGGCCGTCCGCTAGCCGCGGTCAGCTAGCCGCGGTCGGCTCACCACGGCTCACCACGGCTCACCACGGCTCATCGCGGTCGGCTCGCCACTGCTCATTGCGGTCAGCTCACCGCGCGCTTCACCAGGTCGGCGATGCGGGCCTCGACCTCGTCGTTCACCTCGGTCAGCGCGAAACCGGCCGCCCACATCGGGCCGTCGTCCAGGTTCGCCAGGTCGCTGAACCCGAGCGTCGCGTAGCGCGCCTTGAACTTCTCCGCGCTCTGGAAGAAGCAGACGACCTTGCCGTCCAGCGCGTAGGCGGGCATCCCGTACCAGGTCTTCGGCGCGAGCTCGGGGGCGGCGGCCTTCACGACGGCGTGGATCCGCTCGGCCATCA
This sequence comes from Actinomadura sp. NPDC048394, assembly GCF_040651755.1. NCBI lineage: Bacteria > Bacillati > Actinomycetota > Actinomycetes > Streptosporangiales > Thermomonosporaceae > Actinomadura > Actinomadura sp. NPDC048394. The sequence goes on from NZ_JBEZJL010000033.1 coordinate 112,836, forward strand.
CCCGATCCGAGTCCTGCATCGCGGCGATCTTCTCGAGCACGTCCCGCTCCGCCTCCGCCGCCTTCTCCGCCGCCGAGGCGCGCTTCGCCGCCTTCTTCTGCTCCTTGGCGTGCTCCTTCATCGCGGCCCGCTCCTCGGCCGTGAAGCCTTCGTAACCGCTGTCCTTGGTGGCCGCCATGATCGCTCCTCTTACTGGGCGTTTCATCCTGCGAGTTCCGTTTGATTTCGGGTCAGGTGCCCCGCCATGTGGGAGTGGATTCGCCGGTGAGGCGGCGGCTCATGAGGT